>JAHWLC010000222.1 GCA_019347585.1 Actinomycetota bacterium
GAGATCCGGCAAACAGCCCGACCCGCTACAGGGCGAAGATCTGGATCAACCTGACGACGATGAGGTCGATCGCCATGATGTAATTGAGCAGCCGGGGCACGATCAGAATCAGGATTCCCGCAATCAGGGCGATGATCCCGCTGATGGTCAGGTTCACGTCGAGGGCCTGAGCCAGAACGAATTCCATTCAACCTCCTAGGTCGGTCCAGGTACTTGCCCCAGCTCGAAGCAGCCGAAACAGCGCCGCGCGCTGTGCCTCAGCCCAATATCAGTCGTTCCAGCGCACCATGACGTGCGCGACACCCGGTAGTGGCAACGACGCTGCTTCGGCCTCGACCACATCGCGCTCTTGGCCAGTCAGAGTGCGCCAGCTCTGGATTGTCACCTGGTCGCCCGAACGACGCCATGTGCCGACGATCTCACCTTCGACCAGCACGGCACCCGGCCAGACACGTGGAGTCCACAGAGCGCGGCGACGATCGGCAGCGGGGACCAGGAGCTCCCGATCGACACCCTGGAGGAGGAAGTATGGGTCGCCGCTTGGAAGGAGCCTCGCCGGCGCCTCGGCACCAGGCGCGGCGCGGAACGCCGGCTCGTCGCGGGTGAGGATCCATGCCTCACCCACCGGGGTTCGCACCGGAGTCAGCGAGCCACGGAGCGCGTCGAACGCGGCGATGCCCTGCCGCGGAGGGATCCCGGCCCACTGTACGAAAGCCTCCGGCGTGGTGGGGCCGAACACGTGCAAATGACGCCGCCCCAGCTCGAGGCGGGCCTCGAGCGAGTCGACCTCGGGCGGTGGGACGGTCCAGACAATCGGCTGACGGGCACCATCCCACCGGATGAGGACCCTCCCGGTGGGTGCGGCGTACCTCAGCTGGTTGGGATGCTCGCCCAGGGCTCGCCCCGCCTCACCGTAGGTCATCCTCGCCCCGCCCAGGAGCGCAGCCAGGCGGTCGGCGAGGTCCTCGGCGAGGCCCCGACGCCTCGCGTCGTCGGGCAGTCTCCCCAGCGAGAAGACGCCGAGATCGCGAGCCGCCACGACATAGGCGCTGAATCGCGGACCCCAGAGCTGGACGAGAGAGGCGTGCTCCCAGGTCGTCGCTTCCGTCCCCTCGACACGGGCGTGAATCGAGAGAAGCGCGGCCCGAGGCGTGCTGTCCTGCAGACCCGCCCAGGCTGCACGCCGGAGCGAGCGCCGTCCAGGCGGAAGCCGCTCGTGGAGCGCTCCGACCCGCCGTCGGAAGGCAAGGATCTGCGGTCGGGTCAGGTCGAGCCGAGGGCCTATCACCCCTTGGCGGTGCACTGTCGGGCTGTGACCGCCGATCCCGTCGGGGCCCAGGCTCTCTCAACCCACCTCACGGGCCGCCTCCATACATGTGACGCCATCATCGCCAACCGTTGCACTGTGCGCGGTGCCTGGAGGCAGATCGAGGCGATCACCTGCTCCCAAAGAGACATCTCCGTCCGGTGTGTGGAACACGATCGAGCCGGAGATGCAGAAGAGCACCTTGTGATATCCGTGACTGTGCTCGGCGTAGCGATGACCCGGCTGATTCGACCAGGTGCGAGCATCGAGCCCCTCGTCAGCGAACGCGGCCTCCGCTTTGGCTCGAGCGGCAGAGCTCACATGTAGTCACCGATCCTGTCCGGATACTCGGGGAAGTACCGGGCGATGACACTCAGATCGAAACTGGGAAGGATCGACTCCTTGGGCTCACGGTCGAGCAGGAATCGGAACGACGCCTCCACGAGCTGCTCGACCGACGTCCCTTCACCCTTCAGCGCCAGCTCGGCGGGCCCCACCGTCACCTCATGGGTCGAAGTCGACCCGCCCTGCCCGACGGTGACGCGATAAGTTCTCTCGTCGAGGGCTTCGACGTCGATTTCTGCCACGCCGCCAACCTAACGGACGAGTCTTTCGGTCACGTGGCCGGTCGCCCACAGGCGCTCGACCCCCGACAGCTGCTGCCGTTACCTTTGCCGGGATGACTGAGAAGCGCAGGGCATTGGTGACCGGAGCGGCCAGTGGGATCGGCCGGGCGATCGCCGAGCGGCTCGACGAGGCAGGTCACGACGTACTGTCGGTCGACCTGGCCTCCGCGGCCGACGGTCCCGGCGTTGCCTTCGAGGCCGACCTGACCACGCCGGAGGGCAACCGGGACAGCGTCGCCGAGGCCGTGGTGCGCTTCGGAGGACTCGATCTTCTCGTCCCCTGTGCCGGATTCCAGCACGTGGCGTCGGTCGCAGAGTTCCCCGAGGAGCGCTGGGACTCCCTCATCGGGGTTCTGCTCACCAGTCCGTTTCTGCTCGCCAAGTACGCCTGGCCCCACCTCGAGGAAGCAGGGAACGGGCAGGTGATCGTGATCGCCTCGGTACATGGGCTCGTCGCCTCTCCGTTCAAAGCCGGCTACGTATCGGCGAAGCACGGCGTGGTCGGACTCACCAAGGTGCTCGCCCTGGAGGGGGCCGAGTACGGAATCCGCGCCGTTGCTCTTTGCCCCGGATATGTGCGGACGCCTCTGGTCGAAGGGCAGATACCCGCGCAGGCGGCGGCCCATGGTATGGACGAGGACAGCGTCTTGAAGGAGGTGATCCTGGCTCCCCACGCCGTGAAGGAGCTGATCGAGCCCTCGGAGGTGGCGGACGCCGTGGACTTCCTGCTCACACCAGCGGGCCGCACCATCACCGGCGTCGCCCTCCCCATGGACATGGGCTGGTCCGCCCGCTAGCGCCAGCCCTCGTCGCGATCAGGGATCAAGCACGCGCACTGCCGGCGAAAGACTCACTCATGAGCCCGGGGCGGACTTCCCACACCCTTGACATCGATGAAGCGCAGTCTC
>JAHWLC010000223.1 GCA_019347585.1 Actinomycetota bacterium
GGCGCAACGGATGGCAGCCGATGGCGAGGATCGGGTCGAGGGGCCGCTCCGTCGCACCTGAGGGACCATGAGCGAAGACATCGCAGCCGGCCCTGACCTGGTCATCCTCGAGCGGCAGGTTTATCAGGGCCCCAACTACTGGTCTTACCGGCCGTGTGTGAGGCTTCTGGTCGATCTCGGCTCCCTGGAGCAATCTCCCTCCAGCACGCTCGACGGCTTCGCCGACCGGCTGCTCGAGCTCTTGCCCGGTCTCAAGGATCATGGCTGCTCCCGGGAGATGGCCGGCGGGTTCGTGGAGCGTCTCCGCGAGGGCACCTGGGCCGGCCATATCGCCGAGCACATCGCCTTGGAGCTTCAGCGATACACCGGCGCCGACGTCTATCGGGGTAAGACCCGAGGCGCAGGGGAGCCGGGCCGCTACCACGTGATCTACGGATATCGGGACGATCAGGTGGCCCTGCGCGCCGGCGACTTCGCGGTCAGGATCATCAACCACCTGGTGGCTCCCGACCAGGTCGATCTGGACTTCGGCGAGGGAGTCAAGGACCTCATCCAAACTGCCCAGCGGGTCGCCTTCGGGCCCTCGACCCAGGCGATAATCGATGAGGCTGCGTCTCGAGACATTCCCTACCTACGTCTCGACAAGCAATCGTTGGTCCAGCTGGGTCAGGGGATCCACCAGAAGCGGATCCGGGCCACCATCACCTCCCAGACGTCGTGGCTTGCCGTCGACATCGCCAGCGACAAGAGCCTCACTTCCCAGCTCCTGGCCAGTGCCGGGCTCCCCGTGCCTCGAGGCCACGAGGTCTGGTCCGAGGACGAGGCGGTGACGGCGGCGGAGCGAGTCGGTTACCCGGTGGCGATAAAGCCCTCCGACGGAAACCACGGACGCGGGGTGACTCTGGGGGTGAAGGCTGAGGCAGAGGTGCGAAAAGCGTTCGATGTCGCCCGGGCGGAGTCAGGAAGCGGCGGTGTGATCGTGGAGGATCTCGTCGCGGGGAAGGACTACCGGGCCCTGGTCATCGGGGGCATCATGGCCGCTATCGCCGAGCGGGTTCCGGCGCATGTGGTCGGCGATGGCGTGCACACCCTCGAGGAGTTGGTCAAGGAGACCAATATGGATCCTCGCCGTGGGATCGGCCACGAGAAGGTGCTCACCCGGATCGAGATGGACGAGGCGGCGCGGGACCTGATCGCCGACCAGGGTTATCAGCCGGACGACATCCCTCCCGAGGGTGAGCTGGTGAAGTTGAGGCTCACCGCCAACCTCTCCACGGGCGGCACCTCGATCGACCGCACCGCCGAGGCCCACCCCGAGAATGTGGAGATCGCCGAACAGGCGGCGCGGATGGTCGGGCTGGACGTCGCCGGCGTCGACTTCGTGGCGCCAGACATCACCCTCCCGGTCCGGGAGAACGGCGGGGCGATCGTCGAGGTGAACGCCGGGCCGGGGTTTCGCATGCACACCCACCCCACTGAGGGAGATCTCCAGTACGTGGCGAAGCCTCTGGTCGACCTGCTCTTCCCGCCCGGGTCACCGAGCCGGATCCCGATCATCGCGGTCACGGGGACGAACGGGAAGACAACCACGGTGAGGATGATCTCCCACATCCTGAGAGGTACCGGTCGAAAGGTCGGGATGACCTCGACCGACGGGATCATGGTCGACGAGCGATTGGTGATCAAAGGCGACGCCTCTGGCCCCCGGTCGGCGCGGATGGTGTTGCAGAACCCGAGCGTCGACTTCGCCGTGTTCGAGGTGGCCCGAGGCGGGTTACTGCGTGAGGGGCTGGGCTACGAGCGTCACGACGTGGGAGTGGTCCTCAACGTGGCCTCCGACCATCTCGGACGTCATGGAGTCGACACCGTGGAGGACCTCGCCTACGTGAAACAGGTGGTGGTGGAGGCGGTGCCCCGGGGCGGGTCCTCCGTCCTCAATGCCGACGATCCTCTGGTGGCGAACATGGAGCGGGTGTCTCTAGGCGAGGTGATCTGGTTCTCCATGGACTCCGAGAACGAGATCGTCTCCTCCCACGTGCGCCGGGACGGTCTGGCCGTGGTGCTGGAGGAGTCGGATCGGGGGGAGACCATCGTCATCAAGCATGGGCAGAGGACTCTGCCTCTTGCCCAGGTGCGACGTATCCCCGCCACCTTCCAGGGCCGGGCGCGTATGAACGTGGCCAACGCCATGGCCGCGGCCGCCGCTGCTTACGCCGCCGGGATCCACCTCCACGACATCCGCCAGGGCTTGCTCAGCTTCACCCCGTCGTATGCCCTGGCTCCGGGTCGGCTCAATCTGGTCGAGATGGGCGGGATCACCGTCGTGGTCGACTACGCCCACAACCCGGCCGGCTTGCGAGCGCTCGGCGAGTTCATCGAGAACCTGGTCCGGCCCAGCCTGGCCGGGGGCATCGTCGCCCGGCGGAGGATCGGGGTGATCGCCGTGCCCGGAGACCGACGGGACGAGGACATGGTGACGATGGGAGAGGTGGCCGGGGACCACTTCGACCGGGTCATCGTCCGCGAGGACGCCGATCTGCGCGGCCGGAACCCGGGAGAGAGTGCGCAGTTGGTCATGTCTGGCGTCGAGGCGCGGATGAGGGCGGGCGAGGGGCGGGCAAGGACCGTGGAGGTGGTCCTCGACGAGGTCGACGCGGTGCGAAAGGCCCTGGGCCGTGCCCACGACGGAGATATCGTGGTCCTCTGCGTGGACCGTCTCGACGAGGTGTGGGAGATTCTCGAGCCCCGGGTCACCCAACGTTGACGTCAGTCGAGCAGGGCCCGAAGACGCTCGTTGTCGAGGGGAACCGCTCCCTTCTCG
>JAHWLC010000224.1 GCA_019347585.1 Actinomycetota bacterium
GTGTGTCGATAGGGCGTTCCCTCGATCAGGGTCGGATATATCCCCAGGCTCTCGAACCCGTAGTCGAAGAGGGCCCGGGCCGCGGCGAACTGACCCCGGTCGCCTCCGGCGCCGAGGATGACCACGTAGAGGCGTCGCCCCTCTCGCTCGGCGCTGCCGACGAAGGTGAGACCGGACCGAGGCGTCGATCCCGTCTTGACTCCGATCGTGCCCTCGTACCGCCCGAGCAGGAAGTTGGTGGCTCCGGCGATCCTCCGGGTGCCATCGCGGCCATCGGGGAGCACTACCGCTCGTGATCTGACGATTGCGGCGAACGCCGGCATCTCCATTGCCACTCGCGTCAAGGTGAGGAGGTCCCGGGCCGTGGAGTAGTGGCCGGGTTTGTCTATCCCATGGGGGTTGACGAAGTTCGTGTTGTTCATCCCCAGCTCGGCGGCGCGCTGGTTCATCAGCCCCACGAAGCCTTCGATGCTTCCCCCGATGTGCTCGGCGATGGCGGCGGCGGCGTCGTTGGCCGAGAAGATCAGCGCCGCCTTGACCAGGGCCCCCATGCTGATCTGCTCGCCTGCGAACAATCCCAGGCTCTGGCCGATCGTGTCGGCCGCGGCCTGGCTGACCGTCACCTCGTCGTCGAATCCGCCCCGCTCGATGGCGAGCAGCCCGGTCATGATCTTGGTGGTGGATGCGACCGAGCGGCGCTCGTCCGGAGCCCGGGAGGCGAGAACGGTGTCGGTGAGTGTGTCGTAGAGGATCCAGCTTTGCGCCCCCACCTGGGGCGGGCCGGGATCGGGAAAGCCATCTTGCTCCCGGATGGGGAAGCTGAGGGGCGCTGCGGTGGCCGGCGAGGCGAGAGTGAGGACGAGGAGGGAGGCCAGGGCCGCCCCCAGCGATCGCAGACTCACCTCGTCAGCTCTTGGCGCAGGTCGGCGGCCAGCAGAGCCCGGTGCATTGCATGGACCGAGTCGGAGCAGGTCTCCAGCAGGTCCTTGGCCCTCGCCTTGGCCTCGGCGTTCTTCGCCTTGAGCAAGGGGGCCACCATCGACGAGAGCAGATCGAGCTCGCGGTCGGCCGAGAGCCGGATCGAGCGGAGGTGGCGCGGTTCGAGCCCCAGGTCGAGCAGCCGTTTCGCCTCGAGCCCGATGACTCCCGACTCCGCCGGGTAGACGTCGGAATCGCGCACCGGGCGGATCAGCCCGACCTCGATCAGCTCGTCCAGCTCCTTCTCACTGAGACCCGAACGCTTGATCAGCGCTTCCCGGTCGAGAGGCTGGCCGGCCTCTCCCAGTGTCGCCGGGCTCTGCACGCCGGCACGAGCGCTCTCCTCCCCCCGTTCCCAAAGGGTCAGCTTCGACTTGATCACCTTGAGCGGGAGGAAGTGGTCGCGCTGTTGACGGAGGATGAAGCGGAGACGTGCCACGTCCTCACGGTCGAACTGGCGGTACCCGCTGTCAGACCGATCCGGATCGATCAGGCCCTGGCTCTCCAGGAAGCGGATCTTGGAAACCGAGACGTCGGGGAAGTCGTCCCGCAGGAGGTTGATCACCTCTCCGATGCTGAGCGCCTCGGTGTCAGGCATCACCGTGGGCGACTACGAAATGGAAGCGGCCCACCAGAACCTCGTCCCCCGCGTGCAATTCGGCGCTGTCGACGCGCTGCTCGTTGACATATGTCCCGTTGGTCGAGCCGCTGTCCTCCACGCGGAGCTTGTCACCCGTCACCACGAACCGGCAATGGTGCCGGGATACGGTCACGTCGTTCAGGAAGACGTCGCTCTCGGGATGCCGTCCCACGGTGGTGTTGCCCGGCTTGAGCAGATAGGTCATACCGGCCTGCGGACCGCGCTCGACCACCAGGGCATAACCGGAAAGACCCTGGATGTTGCCGGCCTCGTCCCGTGTCAGGGGATGCTCGGTCCGGTCTCGAAGAGGCAGATAGGTGACCGTAGGGTCGGTCTCGACCTCTACTTCACCTTTCGGGTCGTTGCGCTGGGAGCCGGTTTCATCGGTCATGGGCGGCGAATCATAGGGGCCGCCGTCCGGTGCGGGAACGCCTACTCGGTGAGATCCCGGTAGGCGGCGGCATCGAGCATGCCCTCGTCGTCATAGCCGTCGCCGACGTCGAGCTCGACCAGCCATCCCTCCTCATAGGGGCTGGCGTTCACCGTCTCCGGGGAGTCGGCCACCGTCTGGTTGGCGCTCTTCACCGTCCCGTCGAACGGGGCGTACACCTCACCCACCGACTTGGTGCTCTCGATCTCGACGAGCAAGTCGCCCTTCGACACCTCGCTCCCCTCCTCGGGCAGCTCGACGAAGACCACATCGCCCAGCTGGTCCTGGGCGTAATCGGTGATCCCGATCCGGATCACCGAGTCGTTCGTCTTGCGTATCCACTCGTGCTCTTCGGTGTAGTGGAGGTCCTCGGGAACCTGCATCAACTCTCCTAGGGGGCGGACGGCGACTCTACCTCCTTCAGCGCCAGCCTGGCATCTTCCAGGTACTGCACCAGGGCTACCCAGTAGAGCACCAGCCCGATGAGCCCGGTGCCCCACCCTAGGGAGAGCAAGAGCCCCTCGAAGAGCCCGGCTGCGGCCAGGTAGAAGGAGGGGATGGCCCCATAGAGGATGAAGGTGGCCACCTTTCCCGGGTAGCGCACCTGGAGGGCCCCCGCCCCTCGAGCCGCCAGCAACAGGCTGACCACCGCCATGATCACCTCCCGGATCATCAAAGGCACCGCGATGACCACGGGGAGCACCCCGGCGATGAGCCCGGCGATGACCGCCGATCCGATCATGATCCGGTCGGCGACCGGGTCCAGGATC
>JAHWLC010000225.1 GCA_019347585.1 Actinomycetota bacterium
AGCCCGCCATGCCCTGGCTCATCCTGGCCACCCTGGTGGTGGGGTGGGCCGGCGACCCGGTGAACACACTGGCGCCTGCATACGCGGCCATGTTCGGCAGGAGCGAGGCGTTCGTCGGTCTCCAGGTGGCGGTGTTCGGTGCCGGCTCCGCCGTGGCCTCGCTCGGAGTCGGACGGGTCCGCTCCCGAATCGGGTTGGTCGGATCCACCAAGGCCGGGCTGGTTCTGCTGGCACTGGGGCTGGCGGGCTATGCCGCCGCCCCAAGCGAAGTCGTGGTGCTCGTCTCGCTGTTCGTCGCCGGCGTCGGCTTCCTCCTCGGCGTGACCACTACCAACAGCAACCTGCAGCGGCGGCTCGACGAGGACATGCGAGGCAGGGTCATGGCCCTGTGGAGCATGGCGTTCCTCGGCTCCCGCCCCCTGGCCGGGCTGCTCGACGGGGCGGTCGCCGACCTCACCTCGCCCCGCATCGGTGTGCTCACCGCGGTCCTCCCTCTCCTCGCCGGCTGGTGGGCCATGGGGCGTGTGCAAAGAGTGGACCGGGAGGAGGCGGAGGAGGGCGCCGGCAGCCCGTAATAGGAAAAATAGGTTTGACCGCTTACGGGAGCCTGGTTATCTTAGTAATAGCCATTGGGGCGATGGCTTATTACCAGAGCGAGGTGCCGGTATGGACGGGGTTGGAACGAACGGGCGAAGCAAACTCCTCGTACTGCTCTCCCTGATCTCGGTCTACTTCATTTGGGGCTCGACCTACCTGGCGCTCCGCTTCGGCCTCGAGGGCTTTCCTCCGTTCCTCCTCAACGGGCTCCGGTTCATCCTCGCCGGTGCCCTCATCTATCCGCTCTCGAGGCTGGGCGGACGCGCCCGCCCCTCCCGGCACCAGATCTGGAACGCGTTCCGGATGGGCATGTTCCTCTTGGTGGGAGGGGTTGGCGGCATGGCACTCGCCCTCGAGGCGGGCATCGGCTCGGGTTTGGCCGCCACCGCGGCCGGGGTGATCCCGGTATGGAGCGCGCTCGCCGCCGGGGCGTTCGGGCAGTGGCCGCAGCGTCGCGAGTGGGTAGGGCTGGCGCTGGGGCTGGCCGGTGTGGTGGTCCTCGTGCAGGAGGGCGACTTCCGGGCGAGCACGATCGGGCTGGTGCTGGCCGTCGCAGCCCCGCTGGCCTGGTCGATCGGATCGGTATGGGGAAGCAGCCGGGACATGCCCGGCGGGTTGATGTCGGCCGCTATCCAACTGGCGGGAGCCGGATTGGTCATGCTCGTGATCGGCCTCGCCCTGGGGGAGCGGATCGTGTCCGTCCCCGGGGTGAAGGCCACCCTCTCCCTGGCCTACCTCGTTTTGTTCGGCTCCGTGGTCGCATTCACCGCATATGTCTATCTGCTCAACGCCGTGCGATCCTCTCTCGCCACCTCATATGCCTATGTCAACCCTGTGGTGGCCATAGTCCTCGGCTTGACTCTGGGAGACGAGATCGTGACCGGGCCGGTGCTCATCGCCCTGCCGCTCATCCTGGCGGCGGTGGCGCTCGTCGCCGCGGAAGGGAAGATGAGAAAGCAGGCCCCTATCGCCGACCACGACCTGGCCGACTCGCTCGTCGACGCCGGCGTGTAGAAAGGGGACGTCATGGACTGGTCACACACCGTCGACATAGAGGGCGGCTCTCTCGTCTGCCGGCCGCTGACCCCGTCGCGGTTCCCCCACCTCGACCGGGTCATGGGGGAAAAGGTGGTGACTCGCAAGTGCTTCTGCATGCATTGGCGCCGACCCGACGGCGGGTACCGGGACGCCCGGGACAATCGGGGCCGGTTCGCCGAGCGGGTCGGCGAGGGCCGTCCGCCGGGCCTGGTCGGCTATGTCGGCGACGAGCCGGTGGGTTGGGTACAGGTGGGGCCGCGTGAGGAATTCCCCACCATCTACCGCTCCCGTCTTCTCAGGCCGCTCGACGATGTGGAGGCGTGGGCCATCAACTGCTTCGTGGTCCGCTCGGAGTTTCGCCGACGCAGGGTGGCCCAGGGACTCCTCGACGCCGCTAGCGTCTTCGCCGCCGAGCAGGGAGCCGCCATCATCGAGGGTTACCCGGTCGACGGCGAGCGCAGCTCCGTCGTCGACTACTTCACCGGAACTCTCGGCATGTTCTCCCGTCGCGGCTTCGCAGAGACGGAGCGACGCAACGAGACCCGCCCCATTGTCCGCCTCTCCCTCGACTGAGCGACCGCTGCAGCGTTGCCATTGCAACGGGTGGCGCTGAGCGCAACCCTGTGCTGTCCCGAGGCGCTCAGGGCAGCCGCACCGATCCGTCTTCCTCGAGCGTCCAGCCCGGGTTGTGGGCGATCTCCCAGGCATGACCGTCGGGATCGACGAACGCACCTGAGTAGCCGCCCCAGAAGGTCTCCGCCGGCTCCCGGGTGATCTCCGCACCGGCCCGGCGGGCATCGGCGATCACCGCATCGACCTCGGCGGGCGAGCGGACGTTGTGGGCCAGGGTCACCCCGCCCCAGCCGGGAGTGTCCTCCACCCCGCTGTCCTCGGCGAGCTTCTCCCGGTCCCACAGACCGAGGATCATCCCTCCGGCCGGGAAGAACACCACGTCATCCGGGAGGTCGGCCTCAGTGGAGAAGCCCATCGCCTCGTAGAAGGCGCGGGCCCGGGCCAGATCCGCCACTCCCAGGGTCATCAGGCTCACTCTCGGTTCCATCGCCTCATGCTCGCAGACGGTGGGACCTGGACGCTGTTCGTTTTCCCGTGGCGGTGATCGGGTATGTGGTGGTGAGGAGGACGCATGGCAACCAAGGAAGATCTGACCAATCTCGT
>JAHWLC010000226.1 GCA_019347585.1 Actinomycetota bacterium
TGATCAAGGAGGCAGACCCTGAAGTGGCCGAGGAGGTGAAATGGAGAAAGCCCTCAAACTCGATGCTGGGGGTCCCGGTGTGGTCCCACCACGGAATCATCTGCACTGGCGAGACGTACAAGAACGTAGTGAAACTGACCTTCGCCAAGGGAGCCTCCCTGAATGACCCTTCACAACTCTTCAATTCCAGTCTCGGGGGCAGCACCAGGCGGGCTATCGACTTCCACGAAGGCGACGACCTGGACGAGGAGGCTCTGAAGGCCCTCATTCGGGCCGCCGTGGCCATAAACGAGTCGTCAGCCGATCGATAGTTGCAAGGTCGAGCCGCCCCTTACACCGAGATGAGGTACTTCACATCGACAGGGCAAGGGTGATCTCCGCAGTTCAGTGAGGATGCTCTATCCCGCACGGCCCTTGGGCGAGCACTCCCTGACGCCGCTCTCGGTGGCCAACCAGTCGACTCGCTGGTCGTGATCGTGGACCGGGACCGCCTCGATCACCCGATCTTCCACGGTGACTCCAACCGCTGCGCTGTCCTTGCGACGGACCGCCAGCACCCGGTCGTAGTGCCCGCCTCCCCTGCCCAGGCGAGCGCCGGTCTCGTCGAAGGCCATGCCCGGCACCAGGAAAACGTCGATATGTGAGACCGGAACCGCCTCGCCCCGGTCGACGGGCTGGCTCATCCCGAACGAGTGGACCTCGCGGGGCAGGTCACGGTCACGCCAGGTGAGGGCGCCATCGGGCTCCACCCGCGGCAAGACCCAGCGCCACCCGGGGAGCCGGGTGAACAGTGACTCGACATCGACCTCGTGGCCCAGTGCCAGATACGCGGCGATGGTCCCGGGCAGCCGGCCCGAGAGCCAGACGAACAAGCCGGAGGCCACCAAGAGCTCGACGCCCGGATCCACTTTGGGCCCCCGGCCGAGACCGGTGCGAAGCCGCTCTTTGTCCATCGACCCAGCATAAGTAGCGAGCACTAGCGTGGCCGCATGCGCTGGGTCCGCCTCGTGGTGAGAAGCCTCGCCACCTGGGCCATCGGAGCCCTGGCGACGGTGGCTGGCGCGACCGGCGCGGTCGCGATCGCCGCGGTCGACGACACCTCACCACTGATCGACGGCGTCATCCGCTGGTGGGCCCGTACCTGGCTCACGGTCAGCGGGACCGAGCTCACGGTGAGGGGACAGGAGCACATCGACCCGGACCGGTCCTATGTCGTCGTCGCCAATCACCTCTCCACCCTGGACATCATGGCCTGCCTCCTCGCCGTTCCGCTCCCCATCCGATTCCTCGCCAAGAAGGAGCTGTTCCGCATCCCCATCCTCGCCCAGGGAATGCGGGCAGTGGGGATCGTGGAGGTCGACCGGGAAGGGCGGTCGGCGGTCCACACCAGCGTCAACAGGCAGGCCGACGAGCTGATCGAGAAGAACCGCAGCCTGATCATCTACGCCGAAGGGACCAGGCCGAGGAACGGGGTGATGCGGCCGTTCAAGAAGGGGGCGTTCACCATGGCGATCACGACCGCGCTGCCGGTCCTCCCGGTGTCGCTTCACGGGTCGTATGAGGCGGCGAGGCCGGGGCGGCCATGGTTCAACGGCGGTCGCATCGAGGTGATCATCGACCCGCCGGTGCCCACCGCAAACCTCACCCGCTCCGACGCCACCGTCCTCCGCGACCAGGTCTACGAGATCATCTCCACCCGGGTCCGGGAGATGGGAGGCCGGGTGGGATCCGACACCTGATGCTGTCGGCGTCACAGTTGTCGCTACCGCGGCGCGGGTGAGCTCCAGAGCGCCTCAGTCGAGCCGGCCCAGAAAGGCCAAGGTCCGTTCCATGACCAGCGCCGCCGAGTCGGCGTCGTAGTCGGAGAGGCTGGAGTCGGTGAAGAGATGCGCCGAGCCCGGGTAGACGAACAGCTCGGCGTCGGCGCTGGCGCGAGCACGCTCCACGAAATCAGCGGCGACATCTCTGTCGTAGAAGGGGTCGCCCTCGCTGACATGGATCTGGAGGTCCACCCCCTCAGGCCATGAGTCGCCGAAGGTGTGGATGGGAACGTCCCCGTGGTGATAGAGAAGGGCGCCGAGCGCCCCGGCTCGGGTCTGGGCGAGTCGGTGCGCCACCAGGGCACCCAGCGAGAAGCCTGCGTACACCAGTCCTTCGGCCAGCCCCTCGGCGATCCGCACCCCCTCCTCGAGGATGTTCTCGAAGCCGAGCCCTTCGGCATGGGCCCCGCCGGCCTCGATGGTGTCGAATGTTGCGCCGTCGTAGAGATCGGGGACCAGCACGACGTGCCCGGCTTCGCGCACCTCTTCGGCAAACACCTCGACTCCTTCGGTGAGGCCTTGGGCATGGTGGAAAAGGAGTACCTCAGCCATCGCTCACATTTTGGCGCCGATAGCTGATCGTCCAAAGCTCCTCCCACGATTCCCCGCCATCGGTACTGGCCTGCCAGTGCCAGCTCAAGGAGTTCCGTCTGATGTCGGCAAAGACCATCCGATTGACCACGGTGACGCCGTTGCGCTCGGCGGGCTCGGTGCGCAGCACGAAGTTGGACCCGTCCACCCCTCCGGTGAAGAGGAGATAGCCGCCGGCGTTGTCCACCCAGGTCTGTCTCCACAGTCGTGCCGTCGTGTCGAAGACCGACAGGCTGCGCCCGAGGAACGATCGATCGGCGGTGGCGAATGTCTCCTCGACAGCGCATCCGCCGAGGATCTGCTCGATCTGATTCGTGCCCTGGGCGATCGCCCCATCTGCACCGCCGCTTTGCTCTGCTGGCCAGGTCAGGTCCCAGCTCCCCAGCCAGAAGT
>JAHWLC010000227.1 GCA_019347585.1 Actinomycetota bacterium
GCCCCCCCTTCACCACGGCGGTGTCGCACTTGCCGTTGGACTCCTCGACCCACGCCTTGACCAGATCGAAGAGAGCGGCCTCCGATTCGAAGTCATCGACCCGTTCGACCGCAGCCGGCAGTGGCTCGGGCGTCGCCGACGGGACCTTCGGGGATGGCGCCTCCACCCGATCGCTCTTGTAAACGGCAAGGGGGTACGACGGCTCCCACTCCTGGAGATTGTCGGGGAGGTCAGGGATGGGGCCGATGCCGCTCTCCCCACGCAGCACGCGCTCGGCGGCGACTGTGGCCCGCTCCGGGCCGGCGGTGAGATGTGGCTCCAAGTCGACCCAGCTCTTCGTGCTGGCCGCTACTTCGGCGAGCGGGCCCGGGGCAAACCGGGCCGGCCCCTCGGTCACCGCCGGGCCTGCCCACTGCCCGGGAGCCTCCAGGGCGAGGCGGTACCTGATGTGCTCCTCGACGCCCCACAACTGCTTTCCCCTGGTGACCGCCTCCCGACAACGCGCCCGCAACTCCACGAGTCGGTCCCACTCCCGATTGCGGCAGAGACCGTCGATGACGCGGATCAGATCGTCGGTGTCGGACGCCTCGATGGCGTCGACGGCGCGTTGGGAGATCACGAATCTCCGGTGGCGACGGGAAGGTCGAGCCGGGACCATTCCGAGAAGGAGCCGACGTAGACGTCGGGCATGTCCCGGCCGGCGAGCACCATGGCCAGGGCTCCGTGGCATGCGGTGACCCCGCTGCCGCAGTACACCACGGCGTCCGAAGCGATCTCCCGGTAGCGCCGGGCCAAGGCGGGAGGCCCCAGGAACCTGCCGTTCCCGGACAGGTTGCCCTCGGCGGGGAGGCTGATCGCACCCGGGATGTGGCCCGCCTTGGGGTCGACGGGCTCCTCTCGGCCGGCGTAACGCTCCCCGGCCCGCAGGTCGACCAAAGCCCTTCCCTCGATGTCGTCTCGCCCCGCCACTCCCGAGAAGGAGATCGGCTCCGGATACTCAGCCGGGGCGGGGTGGTTGATCCCGCTCTCCAGCGGCCGCCCCTGGGCGATCCACGCCTGCAGGCCACCGTCGAGGACCCGGGATCTGCGATGCCCGATCGAGCGCAGCATCCACCACAGCCGGGCCGCGATCTTCCCCTGGGCGTCGTCATATGCGACCACCTCACTGCGGGGGGTGATCCCCAGCCTCCCCAGGGTGGCGGCGAAGGTGGCCGGATCGGGGAGAGGATGGCGGCCCGGGCCGGGCTGCCCGGAGAGATCACGGTCGAGGTCGACGAAGACGGCTCCGGGGATATGGCCCTCCTCGTAGGCGGAGATGCCGTGGTCGGGATCGGTCAGCGACCACCGGATGTCACAGAGCACCACCTCGTCGAGCCGCCGGCTCAACTCGTCGGTGTCGATCAGCGGCGGCGCGATGACTCACTCCTCCTCGGGATCACCTTGCATCTCCCTGGCCACACCGCCGATGGTGTCGCCGAGTGCCTCGGCGAGGGAGGCGGCGGTGAGCTTCAGTCGTCTCCTCACCGCCGGGTCCTCGAGGACCGTGGAGAGCGACGAGGAGATCTGCTCCCATGCCCCGGCGAGAGTGGCAAACGCCTGCCGGATCTCCTCCTCGCTGGGGCCGGTCTCGTCGGCCGCCTTGCGATAGGTCTGCTTGAGCCGGTCGCCGAGCTCCCCGACCTGGTGGTGGACCTCCTCCCAGGGATCGGGCTCGCTCTCCCTCGTAGGATCGGGCTCGTGCGTCTTCACCTCCTCGATGGTACCTACGAGCTGTTTCGCGCCCACCACGGCCGGCCCGAGGCGGTGATCGCCGCCGACGGACGCGATATCAGGGCCACGCTGGGGATCATGCAGTCGACCCTCGCTTTGCTCCGCGAGCCGGGTGTGACCCACCTCGCCGCCAGCTTCGACACGGTCGTCGAGTCGTTCCGCAACGACATGTTCCCCGGCTACAAATCGTCGGCCGGCATGCCCGAGGAACTGCTCCGCCAGTTCCCCTTCGCCGAGGACGGTCTGGAGGCGATCGGCGTCGTGGTGTGGCGGAACATCGAGCACGAGGCGGACGACGCCATCGCCACTGCCGCCATCCGCTGGGTCGAGGACGTCGAGCAGGTGGTGGTGGTGACGCCGGACAAAGACCTCACCCAGATGGTGGTGGGCGACGCCATCGTCACCTACAACAGGCGCACCGGCGTGATGTTGGACGAGAGAGGAGTCGTGGACAGGTTCGGCATCCACCCCGAGTCGATCCCCGACTACCTCGCGCTGGTGGGCGACAGCGCAGACGGGGTCCCCGGGTTGCCGGGATGGGGGCCGAAGTCGGCCTCGACCGTCCTCGCCCGCTATCCCCGTCTCGAGCTGATCCCCGACCATCCGGAAGACTGGGAGGTCGAGGTTCGCAGCGCTTCACGACTCGCCGAGACCCTGCGGGAGAGGCGAGAGGACGCATATCTTTTCCGGGAGCTGACCACCCTGAGGTTCGACGTTCCCCTCGAGGAGGAGCTGGCCGATCTCGAGTGGAAAGGGGTGCCCCGGGGGCGGTTCATGGGCTTCTGTGAGTCGATGGGGCTCGACCCGGAGGACTTCCGGATCGAGCGCTGGGCCGACTGATCTCTCCCCCGGTCCACGGGGGGAGTCCCCGGCCGCAGGCCGGGTGAGGAGGGTCTTGGGCGACCCTTCTCGTTCACTCCTCCCAGACGACGTCGAATCGGTCGTTGCAGTCGGCGCATCGGTAGGCGAGTGATTCGCCTGGCTCCAATTCCTCCTCGGGGAGGAAGCTGATGAGATGCGCGGTGCCCCCGCA
>JAHWLC010000228.1 GCA_019347585.1 Actinomycetota bacterium
GGCCAAGGCGACCGGGATGAAGGCGACGGAGTTCTTCTTCGGCTTCGGCCCCAAGCTGTGGTCGACGCAGAGAGGCGAGACCGAATACGGGTTCAAAGCACTCCCCTTAGGCGGTTATGTGCGGATCGTGGGGATGAACCCCCTCGAGGAGGTGGCCCCCGAAGACTTGGGGCGCACCTATCGGGAGAAGAAGTTCTGGGAGAAGAGCGTGGTCGTCCTGGCCGGAGTGGGGATGAACTTCCTCATCGGGCTGCTCCTCTTCTACGGAGTGGTGCTGGCCAACGGGATGCCCGGCGAACCCACCTCGACAATCGCCACGATCATCGACAACTCCCCGGCGGCGGAAGCCGGCATCCGGCAGGGAGACACGATCACCGCCATCGGCGGGGCCACGGTGGCCGATTGGGAGGACATCCCTGCCGCGTTGGAGAGGATCGGTCCCGAGGAGACGACGGTCACCATCAGGCGGGGCGGCGAGACCCTGACGCTGTCGGTCGATCTGGAGGAATCGGGGACGGTCGCGGGATCCGGGTTCCTCGGGATCGGTCCCACCGCCTCGATCGAGCCGGTGGGTCCCTTCGAGGGTGTGGGTATTGCGGGACGGCTGGTCTGGGACGGGATCGGAGACACCTTCCAGACCCTCTATCAGATGTTCCGGCCTTCCAGCCTCGCCGAGTACTTCGGGGTGTTCGCCGGTGACACCGACGTGCCCGACGAGATCAGGCCGGTCAGCCCGATCGGGATCGCCACCATCGGCAGCCAGGCGCGGAGCGTGAGCTTCTTCCTCGGGATCCTCGCCTATGTCAACGTCATCCTCGCCACGATCAACCTGCTCCCCTTGTTCCCGCTCGATGGTGGGCATTTCTCAGTGGCGCTCTACGAGAAGATCACCGGTCGTCAGGCGGACGTGAGGCGGCTCTTGCCCATCGCCGCCGCGGTGATCGGCATTTTCGCTTTCCTCGGTTTCGTGGCGATCATCCTCGACGTGGCCAACCCGATCAACCTATAGAGGCCGGTTTAGCTTCATGACCATGACCCACGAGCGTCGGAAGACCCGGCGGATCCAGGTGGGGAGCGTGCCCGTCGGCGGCGGCGCCCCGGTCAGCGTGCAGTCGATGACCACCACCAAGACCGCCGACGTCGAGGGCACCCTGGCCCAGGTCTACGCGCTGGCCGGGGCGGGCGCCGACATCGTCCGCATCACCTGCAACGAGGTCGAGGCCGCTCAGGGGCTGGCGGAGATAGTCCCCCGCAGCCCGGTGCCGATCATCGCCGACATCCACTACCAGTACCGGCTGGCGCTGGCGGCCATCGAGGCCGGAGTCCACGGGCTCCGCCTCAACCCGGGGAACATCCGCAAGGAGGACCAGATCAAGACGGTGGCGCGTGAGGCCGGAGATCGGGGGCTCCCCATCCGGGTCGGGGTCAACGCAGGGTCCCTGGACAAAGACCTGCTGGAGAGATACGGCTCTCCGGTGCCCGAGGCGCTCGTCGAGTCGGCGCTCGTCGAGATCAGGTACCTCGAAGAGGTCGATTTCAGCGACATCAAGGTCTCGGTGAAGCATTCCAACGTCCCCTCGATGATCGAGTCCTACCGGCTGCTCGCAGACAGCGTGGACTATCCCCTACATCTCGGCGTCACCGAGGCCGGGCCCCCTCCGGCCGGCCTCATCAAGTCGGTGGCCGGCATCGGGACCTTGCTCAGCGAGGGGATCGGGGACACCATCAGGTTCTCCCTGACCGCCGATCCGGTGGAGGAGGCCAAGGCGGGCCGCCAACTCCTCGAGTTCCTCGGACTGCGGGAGCGCAAGGGCCTCGACCTCATCGCCTGTCCCTCCTGTGGACGAGCCGAGGTCGACGTGATCGATGTGGCCACCAAGGCCCAGCAGGCACTGGAGGCGGCGAACCTGCCCATCCAGGTGGCGGTGATGGGCTGCGTGGTGAACGGGCCGGGTGAGGCCAGGGAAGCCGATATCGGAATCGCCGCCGGGCGGGGAAGAGGACATCTGTTCATCAAGGGCCAGGTGGTGCGGGTCGTCCCCGAGGACGAGATGGTGCAAGCCCTGCTCGAGGAGGCCCGGAAGCTGGTCGAGGAGGGTCTGGAGGCGAGGCTGGCCCATGCCGAGGCCAACGCCGCCGAGATCGCCGCCGCCGAGCGGCTCCAGCTCATCGAGATCCAGGGCGACGCCAACCGAGCCGCCGAGCGCCGGGCCAAGGTCGCCGAGGTGGCCCGCAGCGAATAACGCCGGACGCCGCGCCACGGCTCCCGGCTACCGTGTCTCAGATGCGCTGGTCAGAGGCGTTCATCCCGACATTGCGGGCGGCTCCCGCCGACGCCGAGGCGGTGAGCCACAAGCTGCTGGTCCGGGGCGGCTTCATCCGCCAGCTCGCCGCCGGCTCCTACACCATGCTCCCCCTCGGCCAGCGGGTGCGTCTCAAGGTGGCCGCGATCATTCGCGAGGAGATGGACGCCATCGGCGGCCAGGAGATGCTCATGCCGGTGCTCCACCCGGCCGAGATCTGGAAGCGCAGCGGGCGCTACGGCTTCGCCGAGCAGTTCCGCCTCCAGGACCGCAAGGGCGCCGAGCACGTCCTCGCGATGACCCACGAGGAGATCGTGACGATGCACGTCGCGAACGCGATCCGCTCCTACCGCGACCTGCCCAAGATCCTCTACCACTTCCAGGTCAAGGAGCGCGACGAGCCGCGGCCGCGGGCTGGCGTCCTGCGCACGCGCGAGTTCATCATGAAGGACTCGTACACGTTCGACCGTGACGAGGAGGGGCTCCAGGCCGGCTACGA
>JAHWLC010000229.1 GCA_019347585.1 Actinomycetota bacterium
ATACAGGAACTCGAGTAGCGCCGTGTCGCGCCGGTCGGGCACCGTCAGCGTCCCTGGCGCCTCCACCAGGGCGATCGCCTCATCGACGTCGAGGGCCTTCGGGAAGGGGTCCGGGGCCCTCCACGTCTCGAGCAGAGCAGTCGGATCGGTGTTCCGCATTCCCTCCACGACCAGGAAGCGGTGAAGTCCCCGTATCGAGGCGATCTTGCGGGAGACCGTGGTCCTGGCCAGGCCCCGGGAGCGCAGCTCGGCGACGAAGCCCTCCACTCGGGCCGGGTCGGGCTTCCTGCCGTCGAGGAACTCCAGGTACTGGTGGAGGTCCCGGGCGTAGGCCTCGATGGTATTGGCGGCCAAGCCTCGCTCCACCCGGAGCGCCACCAGATATTCCTCGATCCCCTCTTCGAGCGTCAGCGGGCTCACCTCGCCGCTAGGGCCTCGCTGACCGGGACGTGCTTGGCCCCGAGACTCTCAGCCACGGCAGGGTGGCAAACCACTCCTCCCACGACATTGACGCCGTACCCGAGCTCGGGACTGGCGGCCACGGCCTCGTCGACGCCGTGGCTGGCCAGGGAGACGATGTAACGCAGGGTGGCGTTGGTGAGCGCGTAGGTGGAGGTGTGGGGCACCGCCCCCGGGATGTTGCCCACCGCGTAGTGGAGCACCTCGTGGACCTGGTACACGGGGTCGGCATGGGTGGTCTCCCGCGAGGTCTCGAAGCACCCCCCTTGATCGATGGCGACATCTACCAGCACCGCGCCCCGCTTCATCTCCTTGACCATGTCCTCGGTTACCAGCTTGGGAGCGGCGGCCCCGGGCACGAGGACGGTGCCGATGACCAGATCGGCGGCGAGCACCTGCTCCTCCAGGTTGAGCGTGTTGGAAGCCAGGGTGACGATGCGGCCCTGGTACAGCGAGTCGATCCGGCGCAACTTGGTGATGTCGGTGTCGAGGACCACCACATCGGCCTGCATCCCCATGGCGATCACCGCGGCGTTGGACCCGGCCATCCCGGCTCCGATGATGGCCACCTTGGCGGGGGCGACACCGGTTATGCCCCCGAGAAGCAGGCCCCGGCCGCCCTGCGCCTTCTCCAGGAAGTAAGCCCCCACTTGGGTCGCCATCCGCCCGGCGATCTCCGACATCGGGGCGAGCAGGGGTAGCGACCCGTCGGGGAGCTGGACCGTCTCGTAGGCGATGGCGACGATGCCGCGTTTGGCGAGACGGTTTGCCAGATCCGGGTAGGCGGCGAGGTGGAGGTAGGTGAAGAGGATCTGGCCCTCCCGAAACATCTCGGTCTCGGCGGGCTGGGGCTCCTTTACCTTGAGGATCATCTCCGCGGCGTCGTAGACGTCGGCGGCGGCGGGGACGATCTCGGCGCCCTGCGCCTCGTATTCCCCGTCGTGGATCGTCGACCCCTCCCCCGCCCCCTTCTCGACCATGACCCGGTGCCCCGCGTCGGTCAGCTCGCGGACGCCGACCGGGGTGATCGCGACGCGATGCTCCTCGGTCTTGATCTCTTTGGGTACGCCGATGATCACCGATGGGTCCGCCCTAGTCGAGGACGATCTCCGACTCTTCCTCGGCGGCGACGGTGGGATGTCCCGAGCGCCGGGCGATGGCGGCAGCGATGAGCCCGGCGAAGAGGGGGTGGGGATCGTCGGGGCGGGACCTGAACTCCGGGTGTGCCTGTGTGCCCACGAAGAAGGGGTGGTCGACCAGCTCGATGTACTCGACCAGGTTGTCGTCGGGGGACAGCCCGGACAGCCTCATCCCGGCGTTCTCCAGGTCCCGCCGGTAGCGGTTATTGACCTCCCAGCGGTGGCGATGGCGCTCATAGACCAGCTCCTGGCCGTAGAGGTCGCGCACCTTCGACCCCTCGGCCAGCTTGGCGGCGTAGAGACCGAGTCTCATCGTGCCGCCCTTGTCTTCCACGTCCTCCTGGCTGGACATGAGATCGATCACCGGGTCGGGCGTCGATGGGTCGAACTCGGTGCTGTTGGCCTCGGCGAGGCCGAGCTCGGAGCGGGCGAGCTCGATAACGGCGCACTGCAGCCCCAGGCACAACCCGAGCAGGGGAACCTCGTTCTCACGGGCGTACCTGATCGCCTGGATCTTCCCCTCCACGCCGCGGTAGCCGAAGCCGCCGGGCACGACGATGCCGTCGAGATCTTCGAGATAGGTCTCGGAGAGGAGGCCGGTGAGCTCGTCGGAGGGGATCCAGCGCAGGTCGAGGCGGACGCCGTGGGCGGCGGCGCCGTGGCGCAGGGCCTCGGCCACCGAGAGATAGGCGTCGGGCAGGTCGACGTACTTGCCGACGATGCCCACCGTCACCTCCTCCCTCGCCGAGAGGGCCTTGTCCACCATCTTCCGCCAGTTCTCCAGGTTGGGAGGTCCGGTGACCAGCCCGAGACGGTCGCAGACCACCTGGTCGAGGCCACCGGCATGGAGGACGAGGGGCACTTCGTAGATATCGCGGGAGTCGGGGGCGGCGATGACAGCCCGCTCCTCCACGTCGCAGAACAGCGAGATCTTCTTGCGAACCGGCTCGTCGATATCTCGGTCGGAGCGAACGATGATCACGTCGGGATGGATGCCCTTGCTGCGCAGCTCGGACACGGAGTGTTGGGTGGGCTTGGTCTTCAGCTCCTCGGAGGTGGCGATGTAGGGCACCAGAGTGACGTGGACGAACATGACGTTGGCCCGTCCCACCTCGTTGCCGAACTGGCGGATGGCCTCCAGGAAGGGGAGGCTCTCGATGTCGCCGACGGTCCC
>JAHWLC010000022.1 GCA_019347585.1 Actinomycetota bacterium
CACGGGACGAAAGAAGTTGGTCTTGGACTCGATCGTCGACGTGGTCGCCCCTTCGGGCAGATTGAAGAAGGCGCACATGGCACCCACCGAGTCCGCAAGAGCCATCAGATAGCCGCCATGGATGAGGCCGGCGGCGGTGCAGTACTCGGCTCTCCATTGCCCCCTACCCTCCACCCGCTCGGGTCCACCCGATTCGATCTCGAGCCCGAGGATGCCGGTGAAAGGCATCTGGCCGTGGGCAAGCGAGGTGAGATCGATGTCCGTCATTCCCCGGAGGATATGTGTGAGTACAGCTGGAGCCGCCCGTGGCCGTGGCCTGGTGGGGCGCTCGGCCGACCGGAACGAGAGGTCAGCGTTTTCTCGAGGTAGTTAGGCCCGAATACGGGCCTAACTACCGGAGGTTCGTAGTACCGCTCAGTCGAGCGCGAGCTCGCCGTCCTCGACCGTGACCTTGATGGTGTCGTCCTCGCCGTACCGGCCCTCCAGGATGGCGGTGGCGACGGGGTCGGCCAGGTCCTTCTGGATCACACGCTTCAACGGCCGCGCCCCGTACACCGGGTCGTAACCCCGCTCGGCGAGCAGGTCGAGAGCATCCTCGGTGAGGCTGAGCTCGATGCGCCGGTCAGCGAGACGACGGGTGAGCTGGCGCATCTGGATCTCCACGATCCGACGCAGGTCCTGCTGGCTGAGCTTGTCGAAGATGATGACGTCGTCGATCCGGTTGAGGAACTCGGGGCGGAACTCGTCGCGCACCCTCCTCATCACCCGCTCCTCCACCACCTCGCGGGGGAGGTCGGGATCGATGAGCTCCGAGCCGAGGTTGGAGGTCATGATGAGGACGACATTGGTGAAGTCGACGGTGCGGCCCTGCCCGTCGGTGAGCCGGCCGTCGTCGAGCAGCTGGAGCAGGACGTTGAACACCTCGGGGTGGGCCTTCTCCACCTCATCGAGGAGGACCACCGAGTAGGGCCGGCGGCGCACCGCCTCGGTCAGTTGGCCCCCTTCCTCGTACCCCACATAACCCGGGGGCGCTCCGATGAGACGGCTCACCGAGTGCTTCTCCATGTACTCGGACATGTCGATGCGGACCATGGAGCGCTCGTCGTCGAAGAGGAACTCGGCCAGGGCCCGGGCCAGCTCGGTCTTGCCGACACCGGTGGGGCCGAGGAACAGGAACGAGCCCACTGGGCGATTGGGATCGGAGAGTCCGGCCCGACTCCGGCGCACGGCGTTGGCCACCGCTTCGACGGCGACGTCCTGACCGACCACCCGTTGGTGGAGATGGTCCTCGAGCTTGATCAGCTTCTCGGTCTCCCCCTCCATCAGCTTGTTGACCGGGATCCCCGTCCAGCGGGCGACCACCTCGGCCACGTCCTCCTCGGTGACCTCCTCGGAGAGCATCGACCCGTGCTCGTGGATGGCGCCGAGCTCGGACTCCTTCTCCTCCAGCTCGCTCTCCAACCGGTTGATGGTCCCGTAGCGGAGCTCGGCGGCACGGGCGAGGTCGCCCTCCCGCTCGGCGATGGCGGCCTGGGCCCGGGCCTCCTCGATCCGGCTCTTCAGATCCCGGATCGCGGCGATGGCGTCCTTCTCCCGGTTCCAAATCGCCGCCAGGGCGTTGATCTCCTCGGTGAGATCGGCGATCTCCGCTTCCACACCCTGAAGCCGCTCGGCCGAAGCCGGGTCGCTCTCCTTCTTCAGCGCCTCGCGCTCGATCTCGAGCTGGATGCGCCGGCGGGTGAGCTCGTCGATCTCTTCGGGCATCGAGTCGATCTCGATGCGAAGCCGGGAGGCGGACTCGTCGATCAGGTCGATGGCCTTGTCGGGAAGGAAGCGGGCCGGGATGTAGCGATCGGAGAGCACCGCCGCCGCCACCAAAGCCGAATCGGTGATGCGCACGCCATGGTGCACCTCGTAACGCTCCTTGAGGCCGCGCAGGATCCCGATGGTCTCCTCCACCGAGGGCTGGTCGACCAGCACCGGCTGGAATCGACGCTCGAGGGCTGCGTCTTTCTCGATGTGCTTGCGGTACTCGTCGAGGGTGGTGGCCCCGATGAGACGCAGCTCGCCACGCGCCAGCATCGGCTTGAGCATGTTGGAGGCGTCCATCGCCCCTTCCGCCGCCCCCGCACCCACCAGGGTGTGCAGCTCGTCGAGGAAGGTGATGATCTCACCCTCGGATTGCTTGATCTCCTCGAGCACCGCCTTGAGACGCTCCTCGAACTCGCCCCGATACTTGGCCCCGGCGACCATCGAGCCCAGGTCGAGGGCCACGATCCGCTTCGTCTTCAAGCCCTCGGGCACATCGCCGTCGGCGATGCGTCGGGCGAGACCCTCGACGATGGCCGTCTTGCCCACGCCGGGCTCGCCGATGAGGACCGGGTTGTTCTTGGTGCGCCGGGAGAGGACCTGGATGACGCGGCGGATCTCGTCGTCACGCCCGATCACCGGGTCGAGCTTGCCCTGACGGGCGGTGGCGGTCAGGTCCCTCCCATATTGCTCCAGCGCTTGCAGGGTCGCCTCAGGGTTGTCGCTGGTGACCCGCTGCCCTCCCCTGATCCCCTGCAATGCCTGGAGGACGGCCGCGCTGGTCAGGCCGAGAGAGCGGAACAACTCACCGGTGGCACCCGTCGAGGCGGCGAGACCGAGGATGAGGTGCTCCACCGAGAGATAGTCGTCGCCCATCTTCTGCCTGCTGGAGTCGGCCTCGCCGAGCACCTTGCCCAGCTGCGGGCTGGTGCTGGCCTCGGCGTCCCCGTAGACCTTGGGGTGACCGTCGAGCAGGTTCTCCAGCGACCGGCGCAGATCGAGCGGGGCGACGTCGAGGGCGTCGAGGAGCGGGTAGACGACGCCCTGGCTCTGTCCGAGGAGGGCGAGGGCGAGATGCTCGGGCAGGACCGAGGCGTGGTTGTGCTCGGCGGCGAGCTGATGGGCGGTGAGCAGGGCCTCCCGGCTCCTGGTGGTGAATCGCTCCGGGTCCATCTCTTCCTATCGGATTTTAGGGAGCGGCTACCCATTGCATTAACGCCCCGAAACTCCCTTGCGCCGACCACTTCCCGGCGCCACCTGGTAGTGTGTGGCGCATGGTAGCCAGCCGGACCAGCCAAGACCGCAGCTCCCAACTGCTCCACGGCGTGCTCGACATGTGCCTGCTCTCGGTCATCGACGAAGAAGCCTCCTACGGATACGAGATGGCGTCCAAGCTGAGGGAGCGAGGCCTCGACCTGGCCAGCGAGGGGTCGATCTACCCCCTGCTCTCCAGACTCCAGAAGCAAGGCGTCGTCGAGGGGTACCTGGTGCAGAGCTCGGAGGGCCCGGCCCGCAAGTACTACCGGATATCGGACCGCGGCCGGCAGGTGCTCCGGCAGTGGCGCGCCGACTGGGTCGAGTTCCGCAACTCGGTGGACGGTGTGCTGGACGGAGTGGAGCGATGACCGACCGCGATTGGGTCCTGGCCGAGGTGGAGCGGTACTGGCGCGAGGCGGGGCTCTCCACCGAAGACGTGTCGGAGATGAGGACCGAGCTCGACCAGCATCTCTCCGAGGCCCTGATGAACGGCCGCACCGTGGACGACGTCATCGGTGACCGGGCCCGCTTCGCCGAGAGTTGGGCCGCCGCGAGGAGGGGGCGTCCCGTCGTAAGGTGGGCCGACGTCCAGAGTGGCAAGACGAGACGGGATCGTGACACTCGCCGCGACCTCATCTTCTATGGAATCGCTTCGGGGGCGCTGCTGATAGCAGCGTTCGCGGTAGCCAGACAAGGAGGAGATCAAGTGGAAAACGAGCTGTGGCGCTGGTTGTGGACGATCTTTGCGGTGGTCATGGGCATCGGCGAGATCTTCACCGCCGGCTTCTTCCTCCTTCCCTTCGCCATCGGCGCCACCGCCGCCGCCATCCTCGCCTGGCTCAATGTGGTGGTGGTCGCCCAGTGGCTGGTGTTCTTCGGGGTGTCCATCTTCTCCCTCGCCTACCTGCGTCGCTTCATCGGACGCCAGGACGAGGCCGAGCAGCCCCGGGTTGGCGCCAACCGCTGGAAGGGCGAGCTCGGAATCGTGCTTCACGACATCGACCCCCACGCCGGCACCGGGATGGTGCGGGTCCTCAACGAGGAGTGGCGGGCGACCGCCCCCCAGCCGATCCCGGCTGGGGCCCAGGTGATCGTCGTCGACGTCCATGGCGCTCGCCTGGTCGTCGAACAATTGCAGAGTTGACCGAGATGGTCGGCAGGAAAGGAAAGTAAATGACACCAGTAATCGTGCTCTTCAGCATCCTGGCCCTGGCGCTGATCCTGATCGCCGCGGCGGGCTTCAGGGTGGTGAGGCCCTTCGAGAAGGGGCTCATCGAGTTCCTCGGGCGCTACGAGAAGACCGTCGACTCCGGGCTGCGCTGGATCATGCCCTTCATCAAGAGGCTGACCAAGGTCGACATGCGCGAGCAGGTCGTCGACGTCCCGCCTCAGGAGGTCATCACCAAGGACAACGTGGTGGTCACCGTGGACGCGGTCATCTACTACGAGGCCACCGACCCGGTGAAACTGCAATACAACGTGGGCAATTTCATCCTCGCCGTCACCAAGCTGGCCCAGACCAACCTGAGGAACGTCGTCGGCGACCTCGATCTCGACTCGGCGCTCACCTCGAGAGAGGTCATCAACGCCAAGCTGCGGCAGATCCTCGACGACGCCACCGACAAGTGGGGCGTGCGCGTGGTCCGGGTCGAGATCCAGCGCATCGAGCCGCCGGTGGACGTCACCGACGCCATGCACCGTCAGATGAAGGCCGAACGCGACCGTCGCGCCGCGGTCACCGAGGCCGAGGGTCAGAAGCGGGCGGCGATTCTCAAGGCCGAAGGGGTCAAGGAGAGCCGGGTGCTCGAGGCCGAGGGTCAGGCGGAGGCCATCCGCCGCGTCGCAGACGCCGAGAAGTACCAGAAGCTGACCGTGGCCGAAGGCGAGGGCCAGGCGATCGAGCGGGTGTTCGGCGCCATCCACACCGGCGATCCCACGCCCGACCTGATCGCGATCCGTTATCTGGAGGCGCTGGAACAGATCGCCGACGGCACCGCCACCAAGATCTTCCTCCCCCTGGACACCGCCGGCGTCCTCGGCTCGGTGGCCGCCATCGGGGAGATGTGGAAGGAGTCAACGGACGGCCAGGTCGGCTCTTGACCTTTCTGTGTCGATTTACCCGGCTATAGCCCGGGTAAATCGACACAGAAGCGTTCAACCCCCCACCCGGTTCATTCCCGTGAGGACCTGCTCGACGTCGGCGGGGCTCCAGGGCGGGTAGAAGACCATGGTGTAGAGGTCGCAGCGCTCCCCCGGGGCCTCGAACCATCCCGCCACCCAGGTCCCGTCGCGGTGGGGGCCGACGGCAGCTCGAGTTCCGTCGATGCTCGCCTCGCCTTTCTCACCGGGCCAGTCCACGGCGGGAAGGGTCCCCCGGATCAGGGCGACCGCCGCCGACCCGTCATCGCGAGGAAAGAAGGTGGTGTTGCTTCCCGCCACCGAGGTCCACACGTCGGGCTCGAGAGTCTCCGGGTCGAGCGTCCCCTCACCGATTCCCGCGGGGAGGAAGCTCAGCTGATAGGGCGCAGGGGGGCACTCGGTGACCATCTCGGCGGTAGTGGTGCTGGTGGCAACGGCGACACTGGTGCTGGTAACGGCGACGGTGGGGGTGGCCGCGGTCGTGCCGGAGCAGGCCGTCATCGCCACGATCAGGGTGGCCAAACCGAACGGGTTCATCGGAAGGCGCGGATGTAACCGTCCCGGGAACCGAGGAAGATGGTCCCCTCCCAGATCGCAGGGGTCGCCTCCAGGCAGGCCTCGCCGAGGGGGATGCTCCAAAGTCGGGTGGGCGATGCCGGGTCTGCCAGCGAGTAACCCCGAAGCTCCCCGGTGCAGGTCGCCACCACCAGGGTCCCGTCGACCACGGCCGGCGAGGACCAGGAGTGATATCCCACCTGGTCCCGCCAGACGATCTCTCCGGAGTCCTTGTCGACCGCGATCAGCTCCCCGGTGTGGGTGTTGACGTAGAGCATGTCGCCATACAGTGCCGGCGTCGCCCAGAGCCCCGAGTCGCCCTGGGCGGTGAGGTCGAGGCCCCAAACCCTGGGATCACCTTCGGTGAAGGGGTCGAGCTTGACGAGCTGGCCCACCTCTTCGTTCCTCGCCGCCTCCACCGATCCCATCTGGGAGGGCTCGTTCTCGATCGCCACGTAGACGAACCCTTCCTCGTCGGCCACGATGGTGGCGTCGATATCACCCCCGGCGTAGTAGTCGAAGACCACCGGGGCCTCCCCGGCGCCGATATTGGAAACGTCGAGCCCCACCACACGCCCTCCCGAGTTGGCGAAGTAGACCCGGCCCTCGCTCATCACCGTCGAGGACTCGATGGACACGTTGTTTCCCGACTTGGAAATCAGCTCCTCGTCGTAGCCCCGCATCGAGAACAGAAGCTGGGGATCGACGCTGACCAGGCCGTCGCCGCCGATGGACCGGTTCAGCTTGTAGACGAAGAACCACCCGTTCTCTCCGCCCTCGTACATGACGTCGTCCACGATCAGCGGGTTGGCGTCCCAGTCGTCGTTCCAGATCCCGTCTACCGCATAGGCGTCGAGCGACCAGATCTCAGTGGGTGTCTCCCGATCGAGGGCCAGGATGCGCAGCTTGTTGTCCCGGGATCCGAAATAGAGGAGGGGGAAGCCGTCGGGGTCGATGGTGACCGAGCCTTTGATCAGGTCACCGGTGGGGAAAGGGGGGCGGAGGGCGGCGCCCGTCTCGGCGTCTACGAAGTGGACCGCCCCGTCGTAGGCGCCGAAGATCAACTCGGTGACGCCATCGTCACGTGTGTGGACCGCGGGCTGGCCGGTCCACCCCATGCCGCACCAAACCTTGGTCTCGCCCAGATTCGACGAGGTCGAGCACATCGGGGAGCCGGGATAGCGCCAGAGTTGGCTCGGGGAGTCGGAAATCGGCCCCGTCCCGTAGAAATTGCGGGTGGGGTTGCCCCGGAACATGACGAGGCCCTCGCCATAGGGCTCGCCGACACCGGCCGTCGGCACCGTGGTGGTTGTGGTAGTCGTGGAGGCCGTGGTAGTGGTCTCCGCGGCCTCCCCCGTCGTGTCGGGAGCGCCCACGGCCGTGGTCGGCGATGAAGGTGCTGCGGCGAGGAGAGCGTCGTCATCTGCCGCCGACCACCAGGTGAAGGCGCCGACGCCGAGGAGAACCCCTCCAACCAGCACACCGAGGAATTTCACGGTGGAGGTCATCGACCGACCAGGCTAAACCGGCGCAGTTCTTAGGGCCCGGGCCCGCACCCGGGCGCGCCGGACAGGACCGGGTGCCCGTGGCTCTCGATATAGGCGGGGATGAGGCAGGCGTCGATGCTGCCGTCCGGGCTCACCACGACCCGGGCCACCCCGGTTGTCGAGCCGGCCACGGAGAAACTCGGCCAGACGAAGTTGCCCAGCGACCAAAAGACCGCCGCCCCGTCGACCGTCTCGTAGGGCTGCATGCGGTGGGAATGGTGGCCGAAGATGGCGTCGGCGCCGGCCGCGATCATGGCCCGGGCCCGCTCCACGTCCTCCGCTCTGGGAGTGGTGTCCAACTCGACGCCCCAGTGGATGCTCACCACGACGACATCGGCGACCTCGTCCGCCGCGGAGACCGCCTCCACCATCTGGTCGATGTGGTCCCCGCTCCTCATGCCGGCCCGGTCCTCCGCGGCGTACCAGTGGTCTCCCGGGGAGACGCCACCCAATCCGACCACTGCCACCTTCCATCCGTCGATCTCGAACAAGGCCGGCTCACCCGCCTCGGCCAGGTCCTTGCCCGCCCCGACCGCAGCCACTCCCGACGAGATCAGCTGGGCCCGCCCGTCTACCAGGGCCTCCTTCCCATAGTCCCCGGAATGGTTGTTGCCCAGGTTGGCGACCTCGACGCCGTTGGCGACCAGCGAGGGAAGCGACTCGGGCGGGCATCGGAAGACGAACGCCTTCGGCTCGGGGCTGCCCAGGTGGGAAGGGGCGCACTCCAGATTGATCACGGTGAGATCGTCCTCGAGGAACAGGCCCTCCAGGCCCGACCAGGCATTGTCCCAGCCGTTGGCGGCCAGGGTCGGAATGTAGCTCGGGTCTAGGTTGACGTCCCCGGTGCCCTGGATGACCAGGGTCTCCTTGGGCGGGAGCGTCGTCGTCGTGGTGGTGGGCGTCGTGGTCGTCGTGGTGGAGAACGTCGAGGTTGTGATGGCGAGGGTCGGGATAGTCGTCTCCCCCACCGGGGCGGCCAGAGCCTGTTCATCGGGTTGGTTGCCCAGCCACTGCCAGAACCCGAAGCCCGCCACGCCGAGGAGAACACCCCCGAGCGCGATCACGATGAGCTTGGAAAGGGTGGACATGGCCGACTCAGGCTAGGTACAGATCGCGAAAAACCCGGGTCAGAGAATCTGGCTGAGGAACAGCTTGGTTCTGTCCTCCTCTGGGTCGGTGAAGAAGTGCTCCGGCGTTCCCACCTCGACGATCTGGCCGTCCGACATGAACACCACCCGGTCGGCGACGGCGCGGGCAAACCCCATCTCGTGGGTCACCACGATCATGGTCATCCCCGACTCGGCCAGCTCCTCCATTGCATCGAGAACCTCTTTGATCATCTCGGGGTCGAGGGCCGAAGTGGGTTCGTCGAAGAGCATCACCTTCGGTTGCATGGCCAGAGCGCGGGCGATAGCCACCCGTTGCTGCTGGCCTCCGGAGAGCTGAGCCGGGTACTTGGGGGCCTGTTCGGGGATCCTCACTCGCGTGAGCGTCTCCATCGCCACTTCCTCGGACTTCGCCTTGGGCCAGCGCCGCACCTGCCGAGGTGCCAGCGTCACGTTCTCCAAGACGGTGAGATGGGGGAAGAGGTTGAACGACTGGAAGACCATCCCAACCTCACGGCGGATCTCCTGGATGTTGCGCAGGTCGTCGGACATCTCCACCCCGTCGACCACGATCCGGCCCCGATCGTGCTTCTCCAGGCGGTTGATGCAGCGGATCATGGTCGACTTCCCCGAGCCGGAGGGGCCGATGACCACGACCTGTTCCTGCTTCCCCACCACCAGGTCGATGTCTTTGAGCGCCTGGAAGTCCCCGAAGTACTTGTCCACGTCCTCCATGGTGATCATGGGCGCGCCCGTGCCCCCCGGTCTCAGTGCGGTGCTGGTGAGGTGGGTGCTCGCGGTATCAGACATGTGACCTTCCCCCCGACACTACCTCTCACCGACGCCGAGCCGTCGCTCCAGCCGCTGGCTCTCCCGGGACATGGTGTAGGCGAACACCCAGTAGACGAAGCCGGCGAAGAGCATGGTCTCGGCGAACAACCCCTGTCCGGCGAAGTCGCCCTGCGCCGGGAGCTGGAAGCGAGCCACCCGGAGCAGGTCGGTGAGGGCGATGACCGATACCAGCGAGGTGTCCTTGAACAGGCTGATGAACTGCCCTACCAGAGCGGGGATCACATTCCGCAGCGCCTGGGGGAGGACGATGCGCCGGGTCATCTGAGTCGGGGAGAGACCGAGGGCCTGGGCCGCCTCGTACTGGCCCTGGGGCACGCCCTGGAGTCCCCCCCTGACGATCTCGGCCACATAAGCCCCGGTGAACAGGGTGAGCATGATGATCGAGCGGACCACCAGACCGGGCACGACGTCGCGGGGAAAGAAGAGGCCGAGCATCAGTTGCCCCGTCAACAGCAGGGTTATCAGGGGGACACCGCGGATCAGCTCGATGTAGGCGACCGAGACCAGGCTGATGGCGGGAAGCGACGAGCGGCGTCCCAGGGCCGCCCCAACTCCTAATGGAAACGAGAGGAGAATGGCGGCCACCGCCAGAAACAGGGTGAGCATGAGGCCCCCCCACTGGTCCCAGCCGACACCCCCGAACCAGATCACGATGC
>JAHWLC010000230.1 GCA_019347585.1 Actinomycetota bacterium
CGAGACCAGGCCGCCGTCCTGGCCCACCCGGTGGACGAACTCGTCGCTGGCCCGGGCCAGGATGAAGTCCTTGGAGATCCCGTCGACCTCCTTGGGCCGGCGGGGGCGCCCGAACAGGGCGGTGTCGATCTCCGGCTCCCAGCTCCGGAAGCGGGGGCAGGCCCGGGTGCACGACGTGCACCCTCGGTCACCGTGGCCGCAGCCACCGGGGCCGCCCTCCTCCTCCAGGTGGAACGGCTTGTACACGCCATCGGCGTCGTCGTAGCCCAGCACGTCGTGGGGGCAGGCCACCACGCAGCCCGCGCAGCCGGTGCACAGCCCGGAAGTGACCACCTCGTCGAACAGGTGGGCCCAGTGGGCGGTCCAGCGCTGCTTGGTCTCCGCCCCGGCCATGGCTCGATGCTAGGGCGGGAGGGGTCGGTGGACGCCCTCGACCGCCCCGTGGGCGGGGCTGGGGGCGCCGGCGCCGGTGGGAGGCTCCTCGCTAGATGTGCGCGGAAGGTACTGCCACGGCGACGCGCCCTTGCTAGGGTCCGCCCGCCAATCTCGACACAGGACACCGAAGGAGACTCTCCATGCGCTCGTTTCCCCTTCCCGACCTCCCTGGCGTGTCTCCTCGGAGAACGCGCAGAGCCCGGAGCACAGCGGTGCTGTGTGCGCTCGCCCTGGTGGCCGTGGCCTGCGGCGGCGACGGCGGCAACGGCGGCGGGGGCCAGACCGAGGGCACCGCGGAACAGCCCGAGCCCACCCCGGCCGCCGTCCAGGAGCTGGTGGTCGGCTACGCCGCCGACCCCTGGGAGGAATCGACCGAAGAGGACAAGAAGCGCATTCCCAACTACCCGCTGAACGCCGACGTCTGCGAGACCCTCGTCGTGCTCACGGAGGACTTCCAGGTGGGCGAGGGCCTGGCCAGCGACTGGGAGTACGTGGGGGACAACACCTTCCGCTTCACCCTCAAGGACGAGCCCACCTTCGCCGACGGCACCCCGGTGACCGCCGAGGCGGTGAAGTACTCACTCGACTACACCGTCGAGGAGCCCCAGACCAGCGGCTTTGCCTTCCTCGGGCCCGACTCGACGACCGTGGTCGACGAGCAGACGGTGGAGGTCACGCCGACCCAGCCGAACCTGCGCCTGGTCGAGCAGATCAACCACCCCACCTATTCGATCCTGGCTCCTGGGAGCGACCCGCTCAACGACGTCGAAGGCCAGACCTGCAGCGGGCCCTTCCAGGTGACCGAGTACGTCCCCGGTGAGCGCCTGGTGGTCGAGCGCAACGAGAACTACTGGGGCGAGCCGGCCGAGCTCGACAAGATCACCTTCCGGTTCTTCCCCGACGACACCACCCGCACCCTGGCCCTCCAGAACGGTGAGGTCGACCTCATCACCGATGTGCCCCGCGGCGTGCTGTCCAGCCTGGAGGGGCAGCCGGGCATCAAGATCGAGACCGCGCCGGTCGGCCAGGTCTTCCTGGGCTACGTGGCCCGGCGCGACGCCGAGGGCAACGAGCGCATCCTGGCCGACCCCGACCTGCGCCGGGCGGTGGCCCACGCCATCGACCAGGAGGCCTACGTCGAGGGCGTCCTCGGCGGCAACGGCGAGGTGGTCGAGACGGTGGCGCCTCCTGCGGTGCTGGGCGAGCACGCCGACATGATCGAGGGGATTCCCCACGATCCCGAGGCGGCTGCCGAGCTCCTCGAGGAGGCGGGCTGGACCCTCGGGCCCGACGGGATCCGGATGAAGGACGGGCAGCCGCTGGAGCTCGACATCATCTTCTCACGCCTTGACCTCACCACGGTGGAGTTCGTGCAGGCTCAGCTGGCCGAGGTGGGCATCAGGGGCAACATCCTCCAGCTCGACCCTGGCGCCTACCAGGAGAGCATCCAGAGTGGCACCTACGACATCGACCTGTCTGGGCCCAACCAGAACGACGCCAACCCCGCCTTCCTGCTGTCGCTGCGCTGGTACTCCAAGTCCACCGTCCCCAACGCCAAGATCATCTCGCCGGGGCCGGACACCGAGTTCGAGCGGCTGATCGACCAGACCCAGGAGGCGACCGATCCCGAGGAGCTCCAGCGCCTGGCGGCCGAGGCCATGCACGAGCTCGTCGACAACGAGGTGGGGGTCGTTCCCCTGGCCGGCGTCGGGCGCATCTACGCCATGAAGGACACCGTCCAGGGCTTCGAGCCCCATCCCTCGGGCACCAACCAGCGGTGGTCCACCGTCTTCCGGAGCGAGTAGGGAGCTGGCGGACCACTTGCCATCCAGCAGGGACAGGGTGCGCCGGTGACGGGTTACCTCGTCCGGCGCATCCTGGCGCTGGTCCCCATCTGGCTGGGCATCTCGCTGTTCGCCTTCACGCTGGCCAGCCTGTCCCCGGGCGACCCGGCCCGGCTCATCCTGGAGGGCCGGCAGAACGAGCCTGTGACCCCGGAGCAGATCGAGGCCTTCCGGGAGCGGTTCGGGCTCAACGACCCCTTCGTGGTCCAGTACGTACGCTGGGTCGGTCGCGCCACCCAGGGCGACCTGGGCGACTCCTTCCGCAGCGGGCAGCCGGTGTTGGCAGAGCTGGCCTCCCGCTTCCCCGCCACCCTGCAGCTGGCCGTCCCCGGCTTCGCCGTGGCCGTGCTGCTCGCCGTGGGAGTGGGGGTCCTCTCGGCGGTGCGACGGGGGTCGCTGTCCGACCACGGCTCCCGGCTCGCTGCCCTGCTCGCCGACTCCATCCCCAGCTTCGTGCTGGCCTACCTGCTCATCATCGTGTTGTC
>JAHWLC010000231.1 GCA_019347585.1 Actinomycetota bacterium
TCCTCCTGGTCGTGGTGGTGGTATCTGTGGTGCCGCTTGGGCTGGTGGTTCACGGTGAGCCACGGTTCGTCTTCTTTCCGGTCTGGCTGCTCATCGCCGCCGGCTCCGCCCTGGTCGTCGAATTGGTCCGACGCTTGCCGGCCCGTCTGCTGCCGGTGGCGGTGGTGGTGGCCGCCTTCATGTGGTTGCCGCTCTTCGCCGAGACGGTGAGACAGGCCGATCACAACGCCGAGGCGCGCGGTGAAACGTTGGCGGTCGTGGAAGACGCTTCCAATGTGATCGAACTCGACGGCGCCGGGTCTTGTGCGGTGCTCACCACCTACAACCCCCAGGTCACCTGGTACTCGACCTGTTTCACCGGGCTCTTCCGGCCCGGTCGTGACGATCTCGGAATCGCCGACCTCGCGGGAGAGCGGCTCTACGCCCTTCTCTTCGTCAACGGGAAGCGAGAGCCGGTCGGGGAGGAACGCCAGGCTTATCTGGAACTCGGTCCCACCGAGATGGTGCCGGCTCAAAACGGCGTCATCGGAGACGCCACCATCGTCGATATCAACGAGGGCTGACCACCTCGTAGTAGCGGTCGATGATGAGCCGCCGGGTGGTCTGGTAGGACGCCGACGACCCGGGAAGGAGCTGCTCCACCGGGTCGTCGCCGGAGAGACGAGAGACATCGATCTCCGAGGTGAGCCAGAGACGCCTCGTGCCTGGTGGGGGCTTCTCTGAGTCCAGGACCACCTCGAGCCGGCCGGCGTCGGCGATCGGTGGCCTGCCGAGCACCTTGCGTACCAGGTTGGTTCCCTCTACCCCGATCAACTCCTTGAGCCTCTGTTTGGCGTCGTCGCGCCAGCCGGCGACACGCTCCGGCCACGTCGGTGGTGCCGGGGTGTACTCAGCGGCTAATTGGGAGAGTCGGTCGAAAGCAGCACGGGCTCCACCCGTCATCTCCGAGCGCTCCAGCCGGGCAATCTGGTGCCGCAACTCGCTGAGGGTGTCTTCTTGGAGCAGACGAGCCACGCCCTCACGCAACCCGAGACCTTTATCACCGGCAGCGATGGCTATACCGCGTTCGGCAACCACCCGTGCCCGGGCCTCCTGATCGTCAGTCCTCGTCATCGTGTTGGGGAGGAAGAGGGTCGGGATGCCGGCTGGGATCAGTTCGTGGACTGCGTTGTACCCGGCGGCGCTGACCGCGGCGTCGAAAGCGTCGAGGTAGCGGACCAACGGGAAAACCCCGCTCACCGGGCGAACCCGGTCGGCGGCATCGGCTGGGATCTGGAGACGGGCGATGGCGCTGGTCACCACGCACACCTGCCATCGGGGCTTGCGCAGGGTTTCCTCGATCACGACCGCTCCCGGCTCGGCGACTTCGCCGATGCGGCCGCTCCCCAACGTCAAAAGAAGAATGGGGCGGTGCGGGTCCAGGCCCAGAGCTTCGGCAGCTTGCTCCCGAGGCAATCGCTCCACCACCTCGAGAAGACCGATTGGGGGCACCCGGACTGCGTCGTCGCGGTCCGCGGTCGGCCCTCGATCCCCCGAAGAGGCGAGGTCGCCCGGCTCGATGATGAGATCGAACAGGCTCGATTTCCACAGTTGGCTCCTGTTGACGCCCTCCCGCCATAGACCCCGGCGCAACCAGACGAAAGCGGCGTCGGGCACCTGCCGCTTGGCCAGTGTCACCCCCCGATAGGGCGCAACGCCATCGAAGGCGATGACATCGGCTCCCACCTCACGGGCCAGTGCCGCCAGCCGATCGGCGACGTACCGATCCCAGGAGTGTGCTGGTATCCAGCCGCGGTCGGGTCCCGGGCAGTACTCGCCGGTGATGGTCTCGGTGGTGACTACGGGGAGGGCCATGGAGAAGGAGAACAGGGTGATTTGGGCCTCGGCGGCTCCGGCCATGCCCACCGCGAGCTGGCGGGCGAGATGCCCCATCCCGGTGCCGTTGCTGGTCGCCAGGATGATCGAGGGCCGATCAGGCATCCTGGAGGGACTCGCTGATCCTGTGGGCTGCCTCGGTTTGACGGTGCCGCAACTCCTCGACTCGAGGAGTCATCAGGTCGTGATGACGCTTGCGCTCCTGATAGACGCTCTGAAACATGTCGGTCAGAGCGCCGCCGGCCAGTCGGTCGGTGCGGATCACCAGCTCCTCTAGGCCGATCGATTGGGCGAAGTCACGCAGCTTGGGCCGGTACTCCACCATGATCGGGACGGTTCCCGCCGCTGCTGCCAGCACCGCCCCATGAAGCCGCTCCGAGACCACCAGCTCGGCCGACGCCAGCAGATCCATGGCCGCCGCAGGATGATCGTGGGCGGCCAGGTAGGGCATGTCCGGCCACTCCGCCTCTCGCATCATTTCGATGATGTGGCGGTCGTCGCCGGGGAAGGCGGAGAGCGCCCACACCTCGTGCCCATCGGCACGGAGATTGCTTGCCAGGCTGGCGAAAGCGGAGATCACCGTCTGGTCGGACTCGCCCCAGAGGAGGCCCTTGGCCCAGGCCGGGGAGACCACGATCCGACCCTCCACTTCAGTTACCGAGCGGTTGGCACGGAGGGATAGCGCGGGGTCCCCCATGACTTCGACATCGAGCTTCAAACCCCAGTCCGAAAGCAGAGCCGCGGATCGAGGGCCCCGCACGCCGACATAGAGACACTTCTCGAGAAAGGCCACCCAGTCGGCGGGATCCTCCCGGGTCTCGCCCCAGTACTCGGGATGCGCCACCCCCGAGCCGAACACCACCCGCTCCAGATAGGGGCTGTCGAGC
>JAHWLC010000232.1 GCA_019347585.1 Actinomycetota bacterium
GATCGTCGCCCGCTGGCGCGATGAGGAGGGGCTGTTCGAGGGCGACGAGTACCTACGGGTGGAGAAGGAGGAGGAGATGCAGGTGCTGATGCGCACTCTGCTCCACGACTCCGAGCTCGGCGAGAGACTCCGCACCCGAGGGCCGCAGACCATCGCCGCCCGACACACCAGCAGCCACCGCGTCGACGAGCTCTTCGCGGTCGCCGAGCAGCTCGGAGTGCTGACTCCGGAGGCGGCCCTGTCATGACTTCTCCTCGCCGGATTGCCTTTTTCGGCTCCAGCATCCTCTCCGCCTACTGGAACGGCGCGGCGACCTATTACCGGGGACTGGTGCGCCAGCTCGCCGAGCGGGGCCATCACGTCGTCTTCTTCGAACCGGACGCTTTCGACCGCGGGCGATTCCGCGATTTGGAAGATCCGGACTGGGTCGAGGTGGTGGTGTACCCCGCCGAAGAGGGCGCTGCTCGCTCGGTCCTCGACCGGGCATCGGACGCCGACGTAGTGGTCAAGGCGAGCGGGGTGGGCGTTCTCGATCACTTCCTGGAGTCGGAGGTGGTGGCGAGGTTCTCCGGGTCGGCGACCACCGTGTTCTGGGACGTGGACGCCCCGGCCACGCTGAGCCGGCTCGAGGAGGATGACAACCACCCCCTGAGGAGGCTGGTCTCCCGATTCGACGCCGTCTTCACCTACGGCGGCGGCGAGCCGGTGACGGAGCGCTATAACGGCCTGGGAGCCCGCCATGTGGCTGTCGTCTACAACGCCGCCGATCCGCAAACCCATCATCCGGTGGACCCCGATCCCCGCTTCGAGGGTGCGTTGGGCTTCCTCGGCAATCGACTGCCCGACCGAGAGGAGCGCGTTCGGCGCTTCTTCCTGGACCCGGCGACAGGCAGCGGCGATGGGCGCTTCCTGCTGGGTGGCGCCGGCTGGGACCCGGAGACGCTGCCAGGCAACGTGGAGTACCTCGGTCATGTGCCGCCCAATGAGCACAACGCCTTCAACGTGACACCAACCGCCATCCTGAACATCCACCGGGAATCGATGATCCGCAACGGGTTCGCCCCTGCGACCAGGATGTTCGAGGCCGGAGTGGCCGGCGCCTGCATGATCTCGGACAGCTGGGCCGGTATCGACTTCTTCCTCGAGCCGGGCCGTGAGATCCTGGTCGCCGAGGATGGTCGTGGCGTCTCCGAGATCCTCGAGGCGCTGGACGACGAGACGGCGGAGAAGATCGGCGCGGCGGCGCGAGAGCGGATACTCGCCGAGCACACCTACGCCCATCGCGCCGCCCAGGTGGAGGGCGAGCTGGAGGCGATCAGATGAGGGTGGTGATCCTCGGTCTCTCCCTCTCCTCCTCCTGGGGCAACGGCCACGCCACCAACTTCCGCGCCCTGGTCGGCGCCATGGGGCGCGCCGGACACCAGGTCCTGTTCCTGGAACGGGATGTCCCCTGGTACGCCCGCAACCGCGATCTCGAAATGGGACGAGAGGGCACCCTGCGCCTCTACGAATCCCCCGGGCAGCTGGCCGCATGGCGTAGCGAGATCTCAAACGCGCAACTGGTGCTCATCGGTTCGTATCTCCCCGACGGGGTCGAGGTGGCCGACCTGGTGCTGGACTGGGCCGGCGGTGTCACCGCCTTCTACGACATCGACACCCCGGTGACACTGGCCGCCCTCGAGGAGGGAAGCTGCACCTATCTAGACGAGGACCTGATCCCCCGCTTCGACCTCTATCTCTCGTTCTCCGGCGGCCCCATCCTCGACCGGCTCGAAAGGGATCTCGGGGCGAGGCGGGCGGAGGCGTTCCACTGCTTCGTCGATCCCGGCGTCCACCGGCCGCTGAGGGTCCCGACCCGCTGGGCGCTGGGATACCTGGGCACTCACAGCACCGACCGGGAGGAGGTCTTGGAGGAGCTGCTCGCCAGGTCGGCCCGCACGCTGCCCGACGATGCCTTCGTAATCGCAGGGCCGGGTCACCGAGAGCTCCATTGGCCGGTCAACATCGAGCTGATCGAGCATCTCTCACCTGCCGAGCACGCCCGCTTCTACAGCTCGCAGCTGTTCACGTTGAATGTGACCCGGGAGGAGATGCGACGCTCGGGCTGGGGGCCCAGCGTGCGACTCTTCGAGGCTGCCGCATGTGGGATCCCGGTCATCAGCGACTGGTGGGAGGGCCTCGACACATTCTTCACCCCGGGTCGGGAGATCGCAGTAGCCGCGTCGCATCACGACGTAGTCTCGATGCTGGGCATGCCCGAGCAGCATCGGGTTGCCATGGCGAGACGAGCGCGCTCTCGCGTGATGCGTGAGCACACCGGGACACACCGGGTCAGGGCGCTGGAGCGGTGGTGCCGCGAGACGGCGTCCGCGGGAGCTGCCTCGTGAGCGAGAGGACCTTGCAGAGCAGAGGCCCGGGAGCGGACACCGCCACGGCGGCGGAGATACGAGCCCTGGGCCCCTGGTTCCACAACCTGCACCTGCCCGGTGGGGAGCAGACCGCTCCCGATCATGCCCTGGGAGACTTCCCCACCCGTCTTTGGCGGGTGATCGCCCCCGCGCTCGACGAGGACCTGAGGGGCACCAGCGTCCTCGACATCGGATGCAACGCCGGCTTCTACAGCTTCGAACTGGCGAGAAGAGGGGCGGAGGTCGTCGCCATCGATCCCGATCCTCACTACCTGCGACAGGCGCGTTGGGCAGCGCAGCGGATGGGACTGGAAGACCGGGTCCGCT
>JAHWLC010000233.1 GCA_019347585.1 Actinomycetota bacterium
GGGGTCGGGGGTCATCCGCCGCATCGTCTCGACAGCGAGGACATCGCCGCTCTCGTCGCCTATCTCTCAGAGTCACAGACATCGCCCGAGGAGCCGGCACAGCCTGACCTCGAGGAGGGTGAGGAGCCGGGCGCAGAGGAGGGTGAGGAGCCGGGCGTAGAGGACGAGGGCGGGGCATGAGCGACAACCTCACCGCCGCAGCGGAGGCGCTCGGGCTCCCCGAGGCCCTGGTGCGGCGGTCGGCGGAGGCGCGCGCCGCCGAGACCGGAGGCGACGTCGAGGAGATCCTCGCCGCCTGGGCGGGCGGGGAGGCACCCGCCCCGTCGCCCGCTCCCGCCGAAGAGCCAGAGGAGAAGGCAGCGGAGGAGGACGCCGAGCCCGAGGAGCGCATCGAGGAGCCGGCCGAGGAGAAGCCTGCAGCCGAGGCGCCCCAGCCCCCTCCGGTAGAGAGGCCGGCGCCGGCCGCGGCCACCGCACCGGCGGCACCGCCCCCTGCCCCGGCGGAGGTGACACCGCAGGAAGCGGCGAGGGTGCCGGTGGTGGTCACCGTCCCCACCTCACAGATCAAGGAGCGAACCTCGTTCTCGTTCCCCCGCTGGTTGACCGGCGCTCTGATAGTCGCCCCACTCTTCGCCCTGTTCGCACTGGGAAGCTCGGCAACCGGGGCCTGCGGGGAGGCCACGGAGCTGAGAACCGACGTCATCACCGGGGAGATCGTCAACTGCGACGGCAGCGAGTTCACCGGCCAGGCGGTCGGTGGCGGAGGTGACTTCCTCGCCCTCGGCGAGAGCGTCTACGCGGGAGGCGCGGTTGCCGGAGTCAACTGCGCGGGCTGCCACGCCGCCAGCGGCCAGGGGCTGGGGACCTTCCCCCCGCTCACCGGAGTCCTCACCACCTTCGGCTCCTGCGCCGACCATGTCGAGTGGGTCGCTCTCGGCACCCAGGGCTTCCAGAACGCGGGGAGGAGCAGCTACGGAGACACCGCCAAGCCGCTCGGCGGAGGGGGACAGATGCCCGGATTCGGCACCGGCCTCAGCCCGGAGCAGATCGCCGCGGTCGCCGCTTTCGAGAGAGTCAGGTTCGGCGGGGCCAACCCCGAGGCGGCGTTGGTCGACTGTGGTCTCGTCGAGCAGCCACCCGAGGAGACCGGCGCCCCGGGAGAAGGCCCGGCCGGTGAAGGCGGAGAGGAGGGCGACTCCGGCGCCGGGGAGGAAACCGTCACCGAGGGTGGTGACACCACCACCACCACTCCCTAGCCCCGGCTCCTCTTCAGGCGGCGCAGGGCCTCGACCACCGCCCTGCCGTCATCGATCACACCTTCGGCCACCACTCGGTCGCCGGGACCCAGGAGCACCGGAATGCGCAGGTCGAACCGGGTGAATAGCTGGTCGTCCCCTTCGATATCGACCTCCTCCACGGTTGCGCCCACTCGCCGCGCCGCCCGGGCCACCACCGGCCGGGCCGAATCGCAGAGATGACACCCGGGGCGGGTGAGAAATCTCAAGGATAAAGAATTCAAGTAACCACTCTCCGTGGCCGATAATGGGAGGTATACAGGAAGGAGGGAGCTCCGTTTCCCTCACGCCTAGGGCACGTTCGTCCAAGGTGTGAACGGATAGCCTCCCAGCCCGCCCCACGGTAACGGAACCCTCCTTCATGTAGTCGAGGCCCCCGATCTATCGGGGGCCTCGGCAGGTTCAGGGGTCGATTCGCCGTACCATCAGCCCTCGTGCGCCCCGCCACCGCGGTCATCGTCGTCGTCCTCCTCGCCGTGATAGCCATAGCCGGCATCGTGCAGCTCTGGCTGATGTTCAGCCGGTGAGGGTGACCGAGGCCCCCTCGGCCAGATTGAGCCGCTGGTCGGCCCGCCCTCCTCGCACCGCGATGGCAATCAGCCCGGCGGAGTCGACGTGCAACAGGGGCGAGCCCTCGTCCACCTCGGAGTAGGCGGCGACCCAGGGCAGGCGATGAGTGGTGGCACCCACCCTCAGGGTGACCTCGTGTCCGTGGGCCAATCCGATCTCGGCCAGGTCCCCAGGAGAGATGTTCGTCTGCACATTGCCGAACCCGTCCACCCACCAGGCCTCGCCGGACACCGAGCCCTGGTCGATCTCGGCGAGTGGGAGAAGCAGTGGGACCACCTCGTCGTCGCCGAGCGTCGGACCCAGATCATCGAGCGCCGCCTCGCCGGAGGCGAGCAGGCCGGCCGCGGGGGCAAAGACGTCACGCCCCTGGAAGGTCTGCCCCGGGGAGGGGATCATCGCCTCGGGATTGTCGACGGAGACGATGCGGGTGGCGCCGCCCACCATCGACACCGCGGGGGAGAGAAGCCCGTTGTCTGGGCCGACGAAGAACCCCCATCCGGTCTCGAGGGCGATCGCCTTGCGCTCGCTCCCCACCCCCGGGTCGACGACGGCGAGGCACACCCCGTCGGGCAGGTACTGGATGGCGCGGGTCAGGGCCAGCGCCCCGGCGCGGACATTGCCCCGTGGGGTGTCATGGGTGAGGTCGATCACCCGGGACTCCGGGGCGAGCTTGGCGAGGACGCCGTGGACCACCCCGACGAATTCGTCGCGCCGCCCGAAGTCGGAGAGAAAGCTCACCGGGAGCGTCATCACCTCCGACGCTACCCACACACCTGGGCTCCCCGGCGCCGCGAAGCGGCCTCCCTATATTCAGAACATGGCGGAGCAGAGCTTCGAGACCCTGGCCCGAGACCTC
>JAHWLC010000234.1 GCA_019347585.1 Actinomycetota bacterium
CGGCGGTGGGTGAGACCGGCCAGCGGGTTGGGCTGGTCCATGAACTGGCTGAGCTGGCTGGTGCCGAAGAACTCCTTGATCGACGCAGTGACCGGCCGGATGTTGATCAGGCTCTGCGGGGTGATGGCGTCGGGGTCCTGAGTGGTCATCCGCTCCCGGACGACACGCTCGAGACGGGTGAGCCCCACCCGGACCTGGTTCTGCACCAACTCGCCCACGGTGCGGATGCGCCGATTGCCGAAGTGGTCGATGTCGTCGGTCGCGATCTGGATCTCGTTGCCGGCATGGGTCTCCATCGTCTCCTCGCCGGCGTGCAGCGCCACCAGGTACTTGATGGCGTCGACGATGTCCTCGTCGCGCAGCATCTGCAGACCCTCGGCCCGGTAGTCCTTTGGCGAGGAATCCCCGAACTTCTGGGCGACCTTGTACCGCCCGACGCGGGTGAGGTCGTATCGCTTCGGATTGCGGAACAGGGTCTGGATCAGGCCGCGGGCCGACTCCACCGTGGTGGGCTCGCCGGGGCGGAGCTTGCGGTAGAGGTCGAGGAGCGCCTCCTCCTTGTCCTCGGCGGTGTCCTTCTCGATGGTGTTCTTGATCGACTGGGACCCGTCGAACATCTCCAGGATCTCCTCGTCGGTCTCGGCGATGCCGAGCGCCTTGAGAAACGCGCTCACGTACTGGCGGCGCTTGCGGTCGACGCGAACGCCGATGGTGTCCTTCTTGTCGGTGTCGAACTCGAGCCAGGCGCCCCGACCGGGGATGATCTTCGCCGAGTAGATCAGCTTGTCCGAGGTCTTGTCCTTGGAGACGTCGTAGTAGATGCCGGGCGAGCGGACGAGCTGAGAGACGATGACCCGCTCGGTCCCGTTGATGATGAAGACGCCCTTCTCGGTCATGATGGGGAAATCACCGAGGAACACCTGCTGTTCCTTGATCTCGCCGGTGCCCCGGTTCATGAAGCGGGCGGTGACGAACATGGGTCGGGCGTAGTTGGCATCCCGCTCCCGGGCTTCCTCGAGAGACATCTGGGGCTCGCCGAAGCGATGATCGGTTAGCTCGAGGGCCAACGAGCCGGTGAAGTCCTCGATGGGGCTGATCTCTTCGAATATCTCGCGGAGTCCCTCGTCGAGGAACCACTCGAACGATTCGTGTTGTACGGCCAGCAGATCGGGAAGGGGCAGGACTTCGGGGATTTTTCCAAATGAGAAGCGCTCAGCGACGCGTGAGGGCAAGGGTTTCCTCCTGGAGGTGCAATTGGACGGGGTAACGCAAGAAAGGACATGCTAACACACGCGCGAGCATGTCCCCAACCGAATCTTCAATTCGAAACCGGACCCGAAGCCGTGAGACGACGGGCCGACTCGTGAGGCCGGAACCTCACTGGTCATCCTATCGCAGAGAGGCAAAATGCGTCAAGGGTCTCGGGGCCAAGGCTTCGGACAGTCACCGGGCCGTCTTACGATCAGCCACCACGTGGGCAGACATCGCGCAGACCAAGGCGGCTGGATTTGGGCCGGCGCCGCCCTCCTCGTGCTCCTGGGTACCGCCGGCACGGCATGGGCCGACCACGTCTCCGACGAGGGTGAGGTGGTGGCCGAGAACGTGTGGTTCGCCGGGACCGACCTGTCGGGGATGATCTCCGGCCAGGCCGCGGGGCGGGTGGCCCAGCGCGAGGAGGAAGTACTGAGCAACGAGATCGGCATCGACACCGGCGAGGCTCGCATCGTCCTCCCCGCCGGTGAGCTCGGCTTCGGTTACGACCACGAGGCAGCCCTCGACGCCATCCTCTCCACCAGGCACCGCGGCGGGCCTCTGGACGAACTGGCCGACTTCCTCTCCGGCCCCTTCCGCCCGGAGACCGTGGGCGACTTCGTCACCTTCGACGAGGAGGCCGCCTTCTCCCGTCTCTCCCACGACCCCCGGATGGTGCTCCAGGAGCCGGTGGAGCCGACGATCACACTCGAAGCCGGCGAACTGGTGGTCACAGCCGGGGTGCCCGGGCGTCGGATCGACCTCCGCCAGCTGACCAGCCGTCTTGCGTCGGTCGACATTGCCTCCGGGCCGACGGCCGTCGACGCCGGACAGGGCTCCATCCCCCCGACGGTCAGCGACGAGGCGGCCGCCATCGCCGCGGGGCGGGTCAATTCGGTCACCGAGGGCGGCGCCGAGATCCTGGTCGGCACCGCCAATGTCTGGATCTCCGGCCCCCAGCTACGCGAGCACATCACCGCCGAGCCGGCTGCGGGCACGGTGAGGGTGGGCTTCGACACCACCGCGTTCCGGGAACGGCTGGAGAGGCTGCTCCCCGAGCCGGTGGCTCCTTTTCAGCCTCCCCAGTTCGACATCGACGGTGGCGCGGTCGAGGTGGTGGCCACCGGGGAGATCCCCCCGGTGTGCTGCGATGGCCAGTCGGTGCGACAGGCAGTCGACTCACTGATGGCCGGGGCGGCGGGTCCGTACCGGGTGGAGCCTCGCCCCAGCGAGGACCCCCGCCACGTCGCCTGGGCGATGGGCACCGACGTCAAGGAAGAGGTCGCCGAGTTCACTACGCGTCACGGCTGCTGTGAGGCCCGGGTCACCAACATCCATCGCATCGCCGACATCGTCAGGGGCGCCTATCTCCTCCCCGGCGAAACCATCTCCCTCAACGAGTACGTCGGCCCCCGCACCCGGGCCAAGGGGTTCGTCGCCGCCGGGGCGATCCG
>JAHWLC010000235.1 GCA_019347585.1 Actinomycetota bacterium
CGCCGAGATTCTCGTATTGGGGACCCCGATCTGGCTGGGTGAGAAGTCATCGGTGTGCGCCCGGGTCATCGAACGGCTCTACGCCAACTCCAGCCAGCTCAACGAGCAGGGCCAATACGCCTACTACGGCAAGGTCGGCGGGTGCATCGTCACCGGGAACGAGGACGGGATCAAGCACTGCTCCATGGGCATCCTCTACTCGCTGCAGCACGTGGGCTACACAATCCCGCCCCAGGCCGACGCGGGATGGATCGGCGAGGCGGGGCCGGGGCCGTCCTACCTCGACGAGGGGTCAGGCGGGCCGGAGAACGACTTCACCAACCGCAACACGACCTTCATGACCTGGAACCTCCTCCACCTGGCGCGCATGATCAAGGATGCGGGCGGCATCCCCGCCCACGGCAACCAGCGATCGAAGTGGGACGAGGGCTTCCGCTTCGACTTCGCCAACCCCGAGCACCGCTAAGGCCGGGGGGCACCAAGGCTCAAGCCGTCTTCGTGGTCTCCTGGAGCGCCACGGCGGGCTCCCTGAGATCGACCACCTCGTGTTGGAAGACGAACTCGGGGTAGGCGTCGCTGCCGTGCTCGGAGCGATCGAGCCCGGCCAGCTCCTCCTCCATGCTCACCCTCATCCCGACGGTGGCCTCGATGAGCCGGAAGACGAGATGGGAGATCCCGAACGTCCAGCCCACGATGGCGACGGCCCCGATGAGCTGGGGCAGGAGCGAGGCGTCGCCCGAGAAGAGGGCGACGGCGATCAGCCCCCAGAGCCCGGCGGTACCGTGCACCGAGATGGCGCCCACCGGGTCGTCGATCCCGAGCCTCTCCAGGATGACCACCGAGGCCACCATCAGGACGCCGGCGACCAGACCGGTGACCACCGACAGCCCGAATCCGATGGAGGCGGCGCCGGCGGTGATGCCGACGAGACCGGCCAGAACACCGTTGATGGTGAAGCCGACGTCGGGCTTGCCGCGCAATGTCCAGGCCGCGGCCATCGCTCCCACCGACCCGGCGCAAGCGGCCAGAGTGGTGGCCACCGCGGGAGAGGCGATGTCCTGGCCCACCGCGGCGAGCGTGGAGCCGGCGTTGAACCCGTACCAGCCGAACCACAGGATGAAAACGCCGAGAGCGCCGTGGGTGAGGGAGTGCCCGGGCATGGGACGGGGCCTTCCCTCCTCGTCGTACTTGCCCAGCCGGGGCCCCACGATGAGCACGCCTGCCAGGGCGGCGGCGCCGCCCAGCATGTGAACCACTCCCGACCCGGCGAAGTCGAAGAAGCCGAGCTGGGAGAGCCAACCCCCTCCCCACACCCAGTGGGTCACCAGCGGATAGATGAGTCCGGTGATGAACGGCGTGTAGAGGAGATAGGAGGTGAACTTGACCCGCTCGGCGAGGGCGCCCGAGATGATCGTGGCCGCGGTGGCGGCGAATACCACCTGAAAGAACCATTCCGAGCCGCGCGACGGGTCGTCGAAGAAGAAAGCGTCCCCGTAGGCCACCAACCCCCCGAACGACGAGCCCCCGTAGGCAAGGGCGAAGCCGAACGCCCAATAGGTGAGGCCTCCCACCGAGAAGTCCATCATGTTCTTCATGATGATGTTGCCCGCGTTCTTGGCCCTGGTGAACCCGGCCTCGACCAGGGCGAATCCCGCCTGCATGAACATGACGAGGACCGCGGCCACCACCAGCCACATCTCGTTCACGGCCTGTGTCACCTGCTCCACGACACCTCCTTGGGACTCGGGTCGGGGCGAGAAAGTAAGGGGAGGCCGTTTCGGATTTGTGGCCCCTGTGTTACGGCTCTGTTTCCGGCTCGCTTATGTTGAGCCGATGCGGCTGGGGATAGATCTCGACGGCGTGATCGCCAACTTCACCCACGGGTGGATGCGCTTCTACAACCGCGACTTCGGCACCGAGCTGAGGCCGGAGGACTCACAGGACTGGGGCGATCTGGTGGGGCTGACCCACTTCCGACATGTCGGCGAGTTCTGGAAGTGGTCCTCCGATCTCGACGGGCGCAGTGTCTTCTGGCATCTGGAGCCGTTCCCGGGAGCGGTGGAGGCCGTACAGGAGTTGGGTGAGGAGGGTCACGATATCGTGGTGATCACCACCAAGCCGCACTTCGCGGTGAGCGACACCCACGAGTGGATCGAGAAGCATGGCATCCCCGCAGAGGAGATCCACATCCTCGAGGACAAGTGGGAGGTCGACTGCGACGTCTACCTGGACGACGGCCCCCACATCCTCCCCGCTCTCGTGGAGCATCGCCCGCACCGCACGGTGTGCCGATACGTCCGCCCGTGGAACCGCGCCGTGGAGGGCGCCGTCGACATCCACGACTTCGACGACTTCAGGAAGTTGGTCGACGGGTTAGACCGGGGACGGGCGGGTAAGTAGGCTCCCCGCCGCAAGCGGGGCGGGTGACATCACGTTGTCCCCAACCCGGTTGAGAAATCTATCTCAGGAGATTGACATGACGAGAAGAGCCATTTGGGCTCTGCTAGCGGTATTCGCCTTGCTGGTGGCGGCCTGTGGTGACGGCGCAGCCGAGACCACGACCACTGCCGCCGCCGGGGAGACCACCACCGCCGCTCCCGACACCACCGCGGCACCGGACACCACGATGGCCGAGGAGGCGGAGCTCGGATCCGAGGAGCGACCGATCCAGGTCCTCTTCGTCCCGTCAGTCGACGCCCAAG
>JAHWLC010000236.1 GCA_019347585.1 Actinomycetota bacterium
TGTGTCCCACCTGCTCATGGGGATCGTGGCCGTCCTCGCTTTCGTCCTCAACTATCTGGCGCTCCAGGACCGGGAATCGACCCTCCAGGTGGCGATCGCGGACCGGCCTCTCTCGGCCGGGGCGCTGCTCAGCATCGACGATGTCCGATTAGTCCCGGTGCCATCCGACTACGACGGTCTCGGCTCGATGCTCACCGAAGAGGAGCTGGGGTCGCCGGACGGTTGGGTCCTCGAGCGGGCCGTGCCCGCGGACGGCGTCATCGGTCAGGGAGCGTTGGTGCAGCCGGGAGCGCCCTCGGGTCTGCGTGCGATGAGCATCCCGAGCGAGATAGAGCATGCCGCCGGGGGCGGCGTGGTCCCCGGGGACCGGGTCGACGTCATCTCGACCAGTGGCGACGAGGCAGTTTACGTCGTCTCAGACATCGAGGTGATCGCGGTCGCGGACCCTTCCTCTGCCGCATTCGGCGCCATCGGCGCCTACCACATCGTGGTGGCAGTCGACTCCGAGCAGGCACTGCTGATCGCGGCTGCCATCGAGGACGGCTCCGTCGAGATCCTCAGATCGACCGGGGCCGAGCCCATAGACGGAGCCGGCGACTGATGATCCCGGTCGTGGCATTGGCCGCCTCGGCCCGTGACTGGCCCGACCGACTCCATCGGCATCTCCTCGATCATGGTGGGGGTCGGGTCGCTGCCCGCGTCCTCGGAGCCGACCAGGCAGTGAGCGCCGACTTCCAGGTGCTGTTCATCGACGACGTCTGTTCCTTCCTCAGCCCGAGGCTCGTCTCCAACCTTCGGGAGAAGGGCGCCGAGATCATCGGGATCTTCGACCCCGGCGATGGCTCGGACGCCAAGCGCCGGCTCCTCGAATGCGGGATCAGCGACGTGATCGAGGCTGATGCCGAGCCCGAGGAGATGCTGGGGCTGGCCCGAGCCGCCATCGCCCATCGCGCCCCGACCGTCTCACCGCCCGGGCCCGGGGGCCGGCTGGGCTGGGTCATCGGGGTCACTGGAGCAACGCCAGGAGTGGGAGCCACCGAGGTCGCCATCGCTCTGGCCACCGCGGCAGCGGCTCGCCTCGAGGTCATCCTGGTCGACCTGGACCCCTGGTGGCCGAGTGTCGCCCCGCGGCTCGACCTCCCCCTCCATCCCAACGTCCGCACCGCGGTGGACTTCGTCCTGCATCAGCCGGACCAGCTTCCGCGGTCGTTCCAGGAGCTGGGCGCTCTCGCCGTCGTCGGTGGAGTGGCCGATCGAGGAGCCGCCGCCCCGGTCGGTCACGTCGAGGCCGAGCTTCTCCTCGAAGCGCTGGCGGCGACGTTCCACCTGGTGGTGGTGGACCTGGGGCCTCTCGACCGCGCCCTGCGCGCCTTGGTGCACCGCTTCGACACCGTCGCCGTCGTCGGCACCGGAGACCCGGTGGGGGTGATCCGGATGGCACGCACCGTCGAGACCGCACTCGACCTCGCCGCCGAGGACGCGGTCGTGCTGGTGGCCAACAAGATCCCGGCGCGGCCCTATCACCACGCCGAGATACGCGCCGAGCTCGCCACCATGTGGCCCGGTCTGCCGGTGGTCGCCCTGCCCGCCGATCCCGGTCTGGCCGACGCCGCCTGGGAGGGAGTCCCTTCGGCTCGGGGCCCGTTCTTCAAGGCGGTCGAGCGGGCCGCGTCCCTGATAACGGAGAGCGTGTCCAGATGACGATCGACGTGTACGAAGAGCTCCGCCGCAAGGCCCTGGCGCTCGTCGACGACGCCGGGGTCGACCCGGCCACCCAGCCGGACGCCCTCCGCAACCTGCTCGAGACGACAGTCGAGGAGTATCAGCGCCGAGCCCACCTGGGTCAGGGGAGGTCGCTCGCCGACCCGGTCGCGACTCTGGACCGTCTGGTGGAGTCCATGACCGGCCAGGGGCCGCTGGGCCGGCTTCTGGCGCGGGACGACGTCGAGGAGATCTTCATCGAAGGGGATCGTCTCACCTACCTGGAGGCGGGAGGGGCGTTGCGGAGCGCAGACGTCCCGACCACCGAGGCGGAGAGCCGGCAGCTCATCGAGCAGTTGCTGGCGACGACAGACCGCCGTCTCGACGCTTCCAATCCGATCGCCCAGGCCCGCATTCTCGGCGGCACCGCCCGGCTCACCGCGGTGATCCCTCCGGTGAGCGACCGTCTCTCGGCGACCATCCGCCGCTATGCCCTCCGCCGGCAGACGCTGGAGTCGCTGGTGTCGCTGGGGTCGCTGTCCCCGGCGGCCGCCGCCTTCCTGAAAGCCGCCATGGCCGCGTCGGCATCGGTGATCGTGTCGGGACCTCCCGGAGCGGGCAAGACCTCCTTCCTGTCGGCGCTGATCGCCTCGGCGCCCTCCCAGCACTGCATCAGATGCTGTGAGGAGGTGCGCGAGCTGCACGTGCCCCTCCTCCACGGGTCGTACTACGAGGCGCGGCCCCCTTCACTGGACGGGACCGGCGAGATCAGCCTGCGCGTTTTGGTCAAGGCGATCCTCGCCATGCGCCCCGATCTGATCGCGGTCGGGGAGGTGAGGGGCGCCGAGGCGTTCGAGCTGACGCGGGCTGTCAATGCCGGTTGCGGCATGGCCGCGACGATCCATGCCAACTCCGCCGGCGACGCCCTGCACGCCCTGGTGAACGCGGCACTCATGGCGGGGGAGAACGTTCCCGAGCCGGTGGTCCGCCGGGTCTT
>JAHWLC010000237.1 GCA_019347585.1 Actinomycetota bacterium
ATCTGTGTCGAAGCGATGGACCGTGGGTCACAGCGCCGGCTGCTGGCCCTTCTTCGCGATAGCTACGGGCTCAGCTGCAAGCTGATAGATCGGGCCGGTAAAGCGGTCATCGTCTTCAACCGGGATGGGACCGAGGCCCTCCACGACCTCATCGCCCCCTATGTGCCCGAATGCATGTCGTACAAGCTGCTTCGGCATCATCGGGGTCGGGGGCATGTGGCTATCGAGCCGGCGCGTGAGAGATTTGAGCTCACTGCAGTGCCTGTCGCCGATATCTCGATCAAGCCCAAGACCAAGAGCATGAGGCGCTTCGACATTGAGATCGAAGGCCATCACAACTATCTGGTGGACGGGGTGATGGTGCACAACAGCCCGGAGACGACGCCCGGGGGCCGCGCCCTCAAGTTCTACTCCTCGGTCCGTCTCGACATCAGACGCATCGAGTCGATCAAGGACGGCTCCGAAGACGTGGGCAACCGGGTCAGGGTCAAGGTGGCCAAGAACAAGATGGCGCCACCGTTCCGCAAGGCCGAGTTCGACATCATGTTCGGGCATGGCATCTCTCGGGAGGGAAGCCTCCTCGACGTGGCGGTGGACCACGGCATCGTCAAGAAGAGCGGGGCCTGGTACACCTTCGACGAGGACCAGCTCGGCCAGGGGCGGGAGAACTCCAAGCAGTTCCTCAGGGAGAATCCCGAGGTGGCGGTGCAGCTCCAGGCCAAGGTCTTCGAAGCGGTCGGGCTGGCCCCCTCCGACGAGAGTGAAGCCGAGGATGCCGAGGCTGCCGAGGAGGGCGCCAAGGCAGACGATTGAGCCGGTCGAGCCTCGACGCCGGATTTTCCCGGACTCGACTGTTTCGACTCGCCCCGACTGCGATTAGCATCAGCCTCAGGACACACGATTGAACCATTGATAGAACCACTGGAACTCATGGGAACGAGGAGGAGCGACCGAACGTCAGGGTGAATTGATCCCCGCCGCTAGCTGCTTCATCGTGTGCCGGGCCCGAGGGCTCGGCCATTTTCGTTCTCGAGGGTCCCGGGGAAAGGACCACGATGTCACTTACCGTGGTGATAGGACTCTCCGTCCTGGCAGTCGCCATCGGTCTGGGATTTGGCTACCTCCTGGCGAGACTGGCCATGAGCCGAAGACAGGACCGCGACACCATCTCCGCCGAGGAGATGGTCACCGCGGCCCGCCTCGACGCTCAGCGGATGCTGGCCAGCGCCGAGGAAGAGGGGAGGGCCAAGGCCGAGGCCTACCGGGAGCGTGAGGAGGAGGCGCTGGCGCATCGCCGTCTCGAGCTCTCCACTGTGGAGACCCGGCTCACCCAGCGGGAGGAGACCCTGGAGCAGCGTGCCTCCAATCTCGCCCAGCGCGAGCAGCTCCTCATAAACAGGGAGGACGAGGTCAACCGGGCGCGGGGCGAGCTGGAGCATCTCAAGGAGGAAGCCCGCAACGAGCTGGAGCAGGTCGCCGGCATCGACGTCAACGCGGCCAAGACGGAATTGCTCAACCAGGTGGAGGACGAGGCGAGGCGGGAGGCGATGATCGTCGTCCGCGACCTGGAGATAAAGGCCCGCGAGGAGGCCGACCGGCGAGCGCGCCGCATCCTGGCCACCGCGGTGCAGCGGCTCGCCTCCGAGGTGGTGACAGAGACCACCGTGTCGGTAGTCCAACTGCCCTCCGACGAGATGAAGGGCCGGATCATCGGCAGGGAGGGCCGCAACATCCGTCATCTCGAGGCGGTCACCGGGACCAACCTCATCGTCGACGACACCCCCGAGGCCGTGTCCGTCAGCTCCTTCGAGCCGGTGCGCCGCGAGGTGGCCCGTCTCACGCTGGAGCGTCTGGTCGCCGACGGGCGCATCCATCCCGCGTCCATCGAAGAGGCATTCGAGAAGGCCAAGGACGAAGTCGAGCAGAGCGTGCGCGACGCGGGGGAGTGGGCGCTGGTCGAGGTGGGGATCTCCCGGATGCACCCCGAGCTGGTGACGCTGATGGGGAGGCTCAAGTACCGCACCTCCTACGGCCAGAACGTGCTCAATCATCTGGTGGAGACGGCGCACATCGCCGCGATGCTCGCCTCCGAGCTCGGCGTCGACCCGGTTCCGATCAAGAGGGCGGCGCTGCTCCACGACATCGGAAAGGCGGTGACCCACGAGGTCGAAGGTTCCCACGCATTGATCGGCGCCGAGATCGCCCGTCGCTTCGAAGAGGACCCGGCGGTGGTGCATGGCATCGAGGCCCATCACAACGAGGTGGAGCCGAGGACCATCCTGGCGGTGGTGCTCCAGGCGGCGGATTCCGTCTCGGCGGCGCGGCCCGGGGCGCGCCGGGAGACGCTCGAGGGATATGTGAAGCGTCTCGAGCGTCTCGAGAACATCGCCCTGGAGTTCGATGGCGTCGAAGAGGTGTTCGCCCTGCAAGCCGGGCGCGAGGTCCGGGTCGTGGTCGATCCGGGATCGGTCACCGATCTCGAGTCACGGGAGCTCTCGCGGAGGATCGCCCGCAAGCTGGAGGAGGATCTCCAGTACCCGGGGCAGATCCAGGTCACGGTGATCAGGGAATTCAGGGCGACCGACTACGCCCGCTGATGAGCGCACCGGTCCTCCTTCCCGAGCCGCGGCTTCGTGAGCGAGCGCGTCCTCACCCGACCCGGGTGGGTAAGAGCTATTACATCCGCACC
>JAHWLC010000238.1 GCA_019347585.1 Actinomycetota bacterium
CGGATGGCGATCTCGGCGGTCGAGGAGATCACCCGGGAGCTGGAAGAGCGGATCGGCCAGCAGCAGGACTGACATGGCCCGGGACTACTACCAGACGCTCGGCGTGGGGCGTGACGCCAGCACCGAGGAGATCAAGAAGGCGTTTCGCAGGATCGCCCGTGAGACCCATCCCGACGCGAACCCGGGTGATCCCGAGGCGGAGAGCCGCTTCCGGTCGGCCGCCGAGGCCTACGAGGTCCTGGCGGACCCGGAGCGTCGCCGCAGGTACGACCGGGGGGACACCATCGATCTCTCCGACCTGTTCACGGGGTTCGGCGGGCTCGACGACGTGCTCCGGTCGGTGTTCGGCGAGGGCAGCTTGTTCGGGGGCGGGGCGCCCCGGCGCACCAGAGGTCGCGACGTCCTGGTACGCGCCGAGGTGACGCTCGAGGAGGCGGCCTTCGGGACCGAGGCTGCGGTCGAGTTCAACACCGTCGCCGATTGCGAGCATTGCCTGGGTTCCGGGGCCGAGCCCGGCGCCGAGCACCACCTGCCCCGACTGCGGTGGCGCCGGTCAGGTGCGTGTGGCGCAGCGCTCGTTGTTCGGGACGATGATGTCGGTCACCACCTGTCGCAGATGCCAGGGTGAGGGCCGTCTCATCTCCAAGGTCTGCCGGGTCTGCCGGGGCTCGGGCACCCAGCCCGATCGGTCGAAGGTCTCCGTCGAGGTCCCCGCCGGGGTTTCGACGGGCACCCGTCTCCGTCTCAGCGGGATGGGCGAGTCAGGCGGGCGCGCCGGCGTCGCCGGGGATCTCTTCGTCGAGATCGTGGTGGCCGACGATCCCAGGTTCAGGAGGGAGGGAGATCACCTCTTCCATGAGGTGACGATTGGCATTGCCGAGGCCACCCTGGGCACCAGGGTCGGCGTCCCGCTGATCGACGGTTCGGAGACCCAGGTCGAGATCGGCCCCGGCACCCAACCCGGCACCCGGCTGATCATCGAAGGCGGGGGAATGACGGTCCTGGGGCGGAGGGCCCGGGGCGACCTCGTCGTCGAGGTCGTGGTGGAGGTTCCGGAGAAGCTCAGCGAGGAGGAGGAGGACCTCTTGCGACGCTGGGCCGAGCTGCGTGGGGAGAAGATCGACCGGCCCGCCTCGACCTGATGGCCCACATTCCCCATCTGGTGGTCACCGCCCCCTGGGACAGCCCCAGCCTCCAGCTCTCCATGATGCAATGGCGGCATCTGACCAAGGTGCTGCGCGCCTCTCAGGGAGACCGGGTCACCTACACCGATGGTCTGGGGACGACCGGGGAGGGGCGCCTCGGCAACCAGGTGGTGGAGCGTGGCGAGGAGGGCTTCCGTGAGCGTGAGACCGAGATCGTGGTCGCCTCGGCTCCGCCGGCGAGCAAGGAGCGACAGCGGTATCTGGTCGAGAAGCTGGCCGAACTGGGGGTGGCCAGGCTCATCTGGCTCGACACCCGTCATGGCAAGCAGCGGGTGGCCTCCTCCTCCAAGGTCTTCTCCTGGGTGCTCGCCGCCACGGAGCAGTCCCGGGGCGCCTGGCTCATGGAGACGGGCCCGGAACTGCTCACTTGGGAGGACCTGCCCGCCCCCTACGTGGTCGCCACCCCGGCAGGACCTCCGGGGCCCCCGAACGCTCGCACCGTCGTGATCGGTCCCGAGGGCGGTTTTGCGCCCGACGAGGTGCCCCCGGAGTCGCCAACCTGGAGTCTGGCGCCGACCATCCTTCGGGTAGAGACGGCTGCGGTGGTGGCCGCAGCACGACTGTTGGCGTAGCCTGCTTGACATGGCGGCGAGGGCTCTCCCCCCGTAAGATGAGTCGTCGGGGCTGCCAGGGAGGCGGCATTGTCGGACAGATTCAGCGTCTCATTGGGCCAGAGGCTGCGCGCGGCGAGAAGGCAGCGCGGCTGGTCGCTGGGCGAGGTGGAGAGCCAAACCGAGGGCGAGTTCAAGGCCTCGGTAGTCGGTGCCTATGAGCGCGGGGAGCGGGCGATCTCGGTGCAGCGATTTGCCCGGCTCTCGGACGTGTACGGCATCCATCCCAACGAGCTGCTTCCCGTCGAACCTGCCGAAAATCTCGTGGTCGACCTCAATGCCATCGAGTCCGGCGACGGCGATGACCTGGTGGAGCGTTATCTGGCTGCCATCCAACTGCTGCGAAGCGAGCCCGGCAAACGCGAGGTGAGACAGTCGGATCGGGCCATCATCGCATCGCTGCTCCGGGTGGCTGAGCATCGCACCGAGGATGAATCGACCCGGCCAAACCTCTGAACGGCGGTAAAATGCGGGAAGCGTCCCCATGACGGCGCTGCACCGTGTTCCCTGAGAAGACCGAATCGCGCTTGCGCGTACCCAGTCACCACCTGATGCTGGACCTCATCGGTGAGTCCGACCGGCATCTCCGCCAGGTCGAGTCCCACTTCCCGGAGGTCCGGTTTGTCGCGCGCGGCGACGAGATCAATCTCTCCGGCCCGGCAGAGGAGGTCGACAAAGCGAGGACCGTCCTCGAGGAGCTGTTGATCCTGGTCCAGGAGGGACAGGACCTCGAGGACTCCCGGGTCGCCGAAGTGGTGAAGATGGTGGCCGAGGAGGTCCCCAGCCCCTCCGGCGTCCTCTCCGACGGCATCCCGGTGGGCCGGGGCCGCATGGTCCGCCCCAAGACCCAGGGGCAACAGGGCTACATCGAGG
>JAHWLC010000239.1 GCA_019347585.1 Actinomycetota bacterium
ATGAAGGGGGCTTCTCTTCATGGACGACTCGAGCGGTCAATGAGCCAGTGCGGTGAGCTCCTCGACACGGCCGGTGTCGACCTTCACGCCGGGACCCATCGTCGAGGAGACGGTCATGCCCCGCAGATAACGCCCCTTCGAGCCGGCGGGCCTGTTGCGGACTATCTCGGCGGTCAGCGCCGCCAGGTTCTTCACCAGGTCGTCTACTTCGAACGAGGCCTTCCCCACAGGGACGTGGACATTGCCGTAGCGGTCGTTGCGGTACTCGATGCGTCCCGCCTTGAACTCACCGACCGCCTTGCCGACGTCGGCGGTCACTGTGCCCGCCTTGGGATTGGGCATGAGACCGCGGGGGCCGAGCAACCGGCCCAACTTCCCCACCTCGGACATCATGTCCGGGGTGGCGATCGCGACGTCGAAGTCGAGGTCGCGGCCACCTTGGATCGCCTCCACCAGCTCCTTCCCGCCCACCAGATCGGCGCCCGCCTCCTCCGCCTCCTTCTCCTTGTCGGGAGGGCAGAAGACGGCGACGCGGACGTCTTTCCCGGTGCCGTTGGGAAGCGAGACCGTGCCCCTCACCAGCTGGTCGGCGTTGCGGGGGTCGATGCCGAGGTTGTAGACCACCTCGACGGTCTCGTCGAACTTCGCCGGGGCCAGGCTCTTCACCAGCTGCAGGGCATCCCGGGCCGGGTAGCGGGTCTGCTGGTCGTAGCTGGAGGCGGCCTCGCGGTATTTCTTGCCGTGTTTCATGTTCTCTCCTTGTGGTTCAGGCGGCCTGATGGCCTCCCACTGGGCGCGACATGGCGCCGGGTGTCCTATGCCTGTACGACGATCCCCATCGAGCGCGCCGTCCCCTCGACCACCTTCATGGCTCCCTCGATGTCGACCGCGTTGAGGTCCGGCATCTTGATCTCGGCGATCTCCCGGATCTGTGCCTTGGTGACCGAGCCGACTTTCTCCTTGTCGGGCTCCCCCGAGCCCTTCTCCACCCGGGCGGCCTGGCGAAGCAGCGCCGCCGCCGGTGGGGTCTTGGTGACGAAGGTGAAAGATCGGTCCTCGTAGATCGAGATCTCCACCGGGACGATCTGGCCCCGCTGGCCCGAAGTCGCGTCGTTGTAGGACTTGACGAAGTCCATGAGGTTGACGCCGTGCGGGCCCAAGGCAGTGCCGACGGGAGGCGCCGGCGTGGCCTGGCCCGCCGGAAGCTGGAGTTTGAGTGTGGTGACGAGTCGCTTTCTACCCATGATCTTGTGGTCAGTTCTTCTGGATGTCGTCGAATCCGAGCTCGATCGGGGTATCACGCCCGAAGATGTTGACCAGGACCCGCACCTTCTGCTGGTCGATGTTGATCTCCTCGATGACCCCGTTGAAGTCCGCGAAGGGACCGGTGCCGACCCGCACCTGCTCTCCGACTTCCCACTCCGGCTTGAAGCGGGGCTTGGCCTTCTCCTCCTCGGGTTGGACACCGAGGAAGCGCTCGACCTCCCGGCGGGAGAGCGGCGTCGGCTTCTGGGCGTTGCCGGCTACGAAGCCGGTGACTCCAGGGGTGTTTCGCACCGCGTACCAGGAGTCGTCGTCGAGGGTCATTCGCACCAGCAGATAGCCGGGGAAGACTTTCTTGGGGACCGTGACCTTCTTGCCGCCCTTGAATTCGACCACGTCTTCCATGGGGATGTGCACCTCGTAGATGCGGTCCTCCATGTGCATCGACTGGATGCGGGACTCGAGATTGGCCTTCACCTTGTTCTCGTAGCCCGCATAGGAGTGGATGACGTACCAGTCGCCAGGCTTGTCGTATGGGCTGGGTGGCGGCGGAGGTGTGACCTGCTCGGTCTCTTCGACCCCCTCGCCCTGCTGGACCTGTGTCTCCTCGACCTCGGCGAGATCGACGTTGCTCTCGGCTTCCATCGTCAGTTCCTCAGTTCGACGAGCCAGAGGACGACGCGCTTGGCAACGACGTCGAACCCGAAGACGACCCCGGTGAGGGCCACCGTGGTGATGACGGTGACCGTGGTGAAAGCGATCATCTGCTCCTGGGTCGGCCATGTCACCTTGCGCAGCTCGACGCGGACCTCGTGCAGGTAGTCCCTGATCCGCTGGGGAAGCGGCTTCCGCTCGACGGGCGCCTGCTGGCGCGCCTGGACGGCCGAGGCGCGGCGGCTGGCGCGGCCACCGGCGGCCTCGTCCTGCTTCTTGCGGCGGCGCTCCTCTTTCTCTTGGAGCCGTCGCATCTGTCGGTTCATGCTCATGATTTCAAAGTCCTGGCAGGGGTGGAGGGACTCGAACCCCCAACCTCCGGTTTTGGAGACCGGCGCTCTAACCAGTTAGAGCTACACCCCTAGGGGGTTCGCAGGCGGACCAAGTATAAGACGGGGCCGGGCGCTGTGGAAACTCGACCGGGCTGGGTAGGGGGTTCCGCCGGTTTGCCGATTCGCGGTGGTGGCTCGGACGAGGCGCAACCCGGTTCGACACGATCGCAATGTCCGCCGACATCGAATCTGGCTGGGTAGGCGAATCCCGCGTTTGCGAGCAGGGGCAGGAACAGGGGCAGGAACAGGCGCAGGTTCAGGTTCAACCGCAAGCGGGGACCGGGGCCTGTCCGCGGTGGCTCTTTTTTTTTCGCGCTCTTCCCATGAGCCAGAAATCAGT
>JAHWLC010000023.1 GCA_019347585.1 Actinomycetota bacterium
CCCCCAGCCACTCCTCGGCGAGATCGCCAACCACAATCCTCTCCCAGACCTCGTCGGGCTCCACGGGCAATTCGATGCTTCGCTCGATCGCGGGCAGCTCCATGAATCTGCAATCTAGTAGTTGCGTGTGGTGCTAGGGTAATGCAACCGGATAGTTGCGATAGGAGGAAGTCATGCTCGTGCCCACAGTCGTCGAACAGACCTCTCGAGGTGAGCGTGCCTTCGACATCTACTCCCGCCTCCTCGGCCACCGGGTGGTGTTCCTGGGACGACAGATAGACGATGACGTGGCCAACCTGATCGTCGCCCAGCTCCTCCATCTCGAGTCGGAAGACCCGGACAAGCCGATCTCGCTCTATATCAACTCGCCGGGCGGGTCGACGGATGCGATGTTCGCCATCTACGACACGATGCAGCACATCAAGCCCGGGGTGGACACCACCTGCATCGGGATGGCGGCGTCTGCGGCTGCGCTCGTCCTTGCCGGTGGAGAGGCCGGGTCTCGCTCGATACTGCCCCACGGCAGGGTGATGATCCATCAGCCCCACGTGGGAGGGATCGGAGGCCAGGCGTCCGACATCGAAATCCACGCCGCGGAAATCCTCCGTCAGCGAGAGCTGGCCAATGCCGTGCTGGCCCGGCACACCGGCCAGGACATCGAGCGGATACGACGGGACACCGATCGCGACCGCTGGCTCACCGCCGAGGAGGCGGTGGAGTACGGGCTGGTGGACACCGTGTTGGCTCCTGCCGTCATCCCCCCGGGCATGAATCGATAATTCGATACGGGTTACGGCCTGATGCTCCGTAGCATGTGGCCGCCCGTCCACCACTCCGCCCATGCTCATCGCACGCGACCTCCGCATCGAAGCAGGCACCCGGACCCTGCTCCAGGGAGCCTCTTTCAGCGTGCAGTCCGGCGACCGCATCGGGCTGGTGGGTCGGAACGGGGCCGGCAAGACCACCCTGATGCGCACCCTGGTCGGCTACTTCCAGCCGGCGGAAGGAACCATCCTCCGCTCGGCAAACCTCGGCTACTTCTCCCAGGAGACGGCGCTACCGGAGCTGGAGCATCCCGACGCCACCGCCCTGGAGCGCATCCTGATGGCGCGGGAGATCGGCGCCATGCAGCGGCGCATCGAGCAGGCCCGCCGCCGTCTCGAGGCACTCGACGGCGACGACCGCGACCGCGGGATCATCCGGTTCACCAGGCTGCACGACGAGTTCGAGGCCAGGGGCGGGTTCGTCGCCGAGGCAGAGGCCAAGCGGATCGCCTCCAATGTCGGGATCGGCAACGACGAGCTGGCCCAGCCGGTGGCGACCATGTCCGGCGGGCAGCGGCGCCGGGTCGAGCTGGCTCGCATCCTCTTCGCCGAGACCGACGTCCTCCTCCTCGACGAGCCCACCAACCACCTGGACCTGGATGCCAAGGCCTGGCTCATCGAGTACCTGGCCACCTACAAGGGCGGGATGCTGGTGGTCTCCCACGACCTGCCTCTCCTCGACGAGGCGATCACCTCGGTGCTGGCTTTGGAGAACGGAGAGCTCGAGGCGTATCGGGGCAACTACAGCCACTATCTGGTGGAGCGAGACCGCCGAAGGGAACAGCGGGAGCGGGAGCGGAGACACCAGGACGAGGCCATCGCCCGTCTCGAGGAGAACATCCGCCGCTTCAAGGGCAGCACCGAGAAGATGGCCAAGGTGGCCCGCTCCATGGAGACCCGGGTCGAGCGGATGAAGCGCGAGCTCGTGGAAGTGCAGAAGTCGGGAAAGAAGGTAAACGTCGCCTTCCCCCAGCCCGAGCCATCGGGCCGGGTCCCCTTGGCGGCCACCGGACTCACCAAGGCCTTCGGGGACAACCTCGTCTTCGTCGATGTCGAGTTTGCCGTGGAGCGGGGGGAGCGGATGCTGCTGATCGGTCTCAACGGGGCGGGCAAGACGACACTGCTCCGCATCCTGGCCGGCGTGGAGACCGCCGACCTCGGCGAGGTGTCGTTGGGGCACCAGGCCAGCGTCGGCTATTACGCCCAGGAGCACGAGCAGATCTTCGCCGGGGTGACGGTGCTCGACCACATGAGAAGGGCGGCGGGGCTCCCCGATCAGACCCTGCGGTCGCTGCTCGGCCTGTTCCTGCTCGCCGACAAGGTGGATCAGGACGCGGCCACCCTCTCCGGGGGGGAGAAGACCAAGCTGGCGCTGGCCATGCTGGTGGCCTCACGGCCCAACGTGCTCCTGCTCGACGAGCCCACCAACAACCTGGATCCTCAGGCCAAGGAGGCGCTGCTCGACGCCCTCACCGTCTACGAGGGGACCATCGTCCTCGTCAGCCATGACACCGACTTCGTGGCTCAGCTCGGTCCCGACCGGGCGGTCCTGATGCCCGAGGGAGAGATGCGCTTCTTCGACGCCGACCTCCTCGACCTGGTGGCCTTGGCCTGACCTGTCGTGCCTTAGGGTTGCCGGCGATCGCAACCCCGGAGGTCCCCTGAGATGAAACCGTCTCGCGCCTTGCGCCTTCTCGCCGTCTTCGCAGCCGCCCTCTTCGTCCTGGTGGTGATGACAGTGGTCGTCTCGGCTCTCACCTCGCCGCTGTCGGCCCTCACCGTGCTGACGGTCGCCGCCCTCGCCTTCCTGGGATGGCGCCTCCTCGGCAGGAGAGTCCGCCGGGGGACCACCCTCGAGATCGACCTGGACAACGGAGTCGTGGAGAAGCCGCCGAGCGGCCCACTGGAGCGGATGCTCCACCAGCGAGCCGTCGTGCTGCGCGACGTCACCGATGCGCTGGATCGGGCTCGCGAGGACGATCGAGTCACCGCGGTCGTGGTCCGGCTCGGGAACGGGGGCGTCGGGCTGGCACAGGCGCAGGAGGTGCGGGAGGCCGTGGCCCGTTTCCGCGCCTCGGGAAAGCGAGCGATCGCTTACGCGGAGACGTTCGGGGAGATGGGCCGGGGCACGATCGACTACTACCTCGCCACGGCTTTCGAGGAGATCCACTTGCAGCCGCTGGGAATGGTCTCCATCGAGGGCCTGGTCTCCAGGACGCCGTTCCTGCGCGGGCTCCTCGATCGGCTCGGGATGACACCCGACTTCGACCATCGGCGTGAATACAAGACCGCCATGTACCTGCTCACCGAGAAGGAGTTCGTCGAGCCACACGAAGAGATGGCGAGAGCGATCCTGGAGGATCAGATGGCCCAGATCGTGGCCGGCATCGCCGCCGACCGCCGCCTCGAACCCGATCGCGTCAGGCACCTGATCGACAACGCCCCCCTTCTGGGCGTCGAGGCCCTGGAGGCAGGTCTGGTCGACGAGCTCTCCTACCGGGACCAGGCCTACCGGGCGGCCGGGGAGGACGGCCACTTCATGTATCACCACAGGTACCTGAAGCGGGCCGGTCGTCCTCACCGCAAGGGCCAGAGGATCGGGCTGGTGTACGGGACTGGCATCATCGTCAGGGGGAGCTCGGGGCTCGATCCTTTGTCTCGGGGGGCCACCCTCGGCGCCGAGGACGTGGCCCGGGCCATCCGGGAGGCCGGCGACGACGAAAAGGTCAAAGCTCTCGTCTTTCGGGTGGACTCTCCGGGCGGCTCGGCGGTCGCCTCCGAGGTGGTGCGACGCGAGGTGGCACGGGCCCGGGAGGCGGGAAAGCCAGTCGTTGTCTCCTTGGGGGACGTCGCCGGCTCCGGTGGATATTGGATCGCAGCTCCGGCCAGCCGGATCGTGGCCCAGCCGGGGACGGTCACCGGGTCGATCGGGGTGGTGGCCGGCAAGCTGGCTCCCGATGCCGCCTGGCAGAAGGTGGGAGTCAACTGGGGCGAGCTCCACGAAGGGCGCAACGCCGGCTTCGCGGTTCCGCTCCAGCCGTACACCGACACCGAGCGTGAGCGGTTGGAGGCGATCCTCGACTCCGTCTACGAGGACTTCAAGCAGCGCGTGGCAGACGGCAGGCTCCTGGCTGTCGACGATGTCGAGGAGGTGGCCAAAGGCCGGGTGTGGACCGGCGCCCAGGCGGCGGAGCGAGGTCTGGTCGACGAGCTGGGTGGGCTGCACCGGGCGTTGCAACTGGCCCGCGATGAGGCCGGCATCGCCCCCGATGCCTTCATCCAGGTCCGGGTGTTCCCGGCGAGGCGGGCGATCCCGCTGCCGAAGCGCGAGGAGGGCTCCGATCCGGTCAGCGCCCTGCTCGGGTTGGCGGTCTCGTTGGCGCGGGCTCTAGCTGGTCTGGCCGGTGGCCCCTCCGTGGAGGTGCGCATGGGCGCGCCCCGTCGCTGAGACGGATCGTTTCCGGGTACTCCGGGAGCTGAACAGGCTCAGACCAGGACGGCCTTCTGGTAGCCCTCCTCGGCGCCGACCTCGATGTCGAGCAGGTCCCAAGCCTTCATCCAGCGATGTGTCGACTCGTACATCTCCCGGGTGTAGGGCTCGAACACCATGCGCTCCCCGGGGCCGAAGCGACGCACGTCGACCATCTCGGCGATGTCGTCGGGCATCTCCTTGGACCAGAAGCGCTTGTACCGCTCCGGCTCGAGGTCGATGTCCCGCTGCGCCTTCCGCAGCGCGCGGAAGTAGCGCTCCACGTCATCTGGGTCGCTTCTCTCCCCGATCAGATAGCCGATGATGAAGGTCGTGTCGACCAGTTTGCGGAATCCGAGCTGCTCGAGGACGTAGAGCTGGGCTCCGAACACATTGGCTGCGGGAACCTGACCCCGGATGAGCAGGCGCACCCGGTCGTAGGGGAGCCCGCTATAGCTCAACTCGATCTGAGACCGCTCCAGGAAAGGCTCCAGCCCCTGGATCGCCGAGTAGTGGCTGCCCGAGTGGTAGCCCACCGCCACCGGGACCCCGGCCAGATCCTCGGGGCGCCGGTAGTGGGAGCCGGATGAGACGAGGATGGCACCCGGGGTCACCCCGTATGCCTTCCCGTACATCTTGGTGCCGGTGGCGGATGCGGCGGCGTTGACCGCCCAGTGACAGGCCCCGGAGACGTCGCAGGAGCGGCCTTCGGTCATGTCCTCGAAGGCGCCGGCCCTGGTTTCGATGGGGCCGCCCTCGTCGGCCTGCACCGAAGAGGTGGTGCGGGTCGCCCCCGCCAGCCCGGCCTCCTCGATCTCGTAGTCGAGCCCCTCCCCGGCGAAGTAGCCGGCTTCGTCGGCAACCCACTCCTGAAGCCTGGTATGGGGCTGGATGACGAACTTGGCCATGGTGGCCTCCCTTTTCGTGAAAGCTGGCCTCCCCAACCTTACCGCCCGTGCTGGGGCGGCACTGACGGCCTAACCGAACGAGATGCCGGGCATGCCTTCCTCCACCAGCCGGCGGAGACGGGCCACGGTGGCGGCGGTCATCTCTGAGGGGACCCCCAGCCCGAGGAGCATCTCCTGTGCCGCGGTCATCTCCTCGAGGCGCCGTTCGGCGTGAGAGATGGTGTCGAAGAGGAGCCTCTCCATCAGGGCGACGTCGATCGAGGTGAGCTGGTCGACGAGATGGCCCCAGACCCAACCGCTCTCACCGTGCGCTTCGGCTGCTTGCATGCTCTCGATGAGCAGCGCTGCGATGCCCTTCATCACCACGCTGCGCAATAGCTTGCGGGCCGCCGCCTCACCCGCACGGTGACCAACGACGTCGACGCCGCCACCGCGGGCGTTGATCAGGTCGGCGAATCGCCCGGCCCCGGTGCCCGAGGCCAGCGCCGGGGCGGCCAGCCCCCGTCCCGGGACCGCCGACATCAGGGCGACATCGGCGAAATGCAGGCCCCACCCCTCGGCCATCGCGGCCAGCTCACCCTTGAGCGCCGGGGATGCCGTGGACAAGTCGGCATAGAGAGCATCCTTCCCGAGGGCGTCTACGACCGCGGAGAGGGCAGCCCCGGCCTCCGAGCCGGGGGTCACCGCCATCACCAGATCGCAGTCAGTGACCGCGCTTTCCGCTCGGGCGTGCCGCCGGACACCGGGAGGGGTGGGCACCGGTGACGGGTCGTAGCCGTGGACCTCGTCCCCGTACCGGGCCAGGTCGGCGGACAAGAGCGATCCCGCCTCACCGAGACCGAGGACGGCCACCCTCATGGGCGGCTCATTCCTCGAGGGCGTCGATCCAGCCCAAACCCATCTCACCGAGACGCTCCCGGAAGCCGTACAGGTCCAAGCCGAGCTCACCCGCCCCCAGACGGGCCCTGGTCTCCTCCTCGCGCTCCAGACGGCGGCGACTCGCCGCCAGGACCTCCTCGGCGCTCTTCCGTTCTACGATCATGACTCCGTCGTCGTCGGCGACCACGACATCCCCCGGGGCGACGTTCACCCCTGCGATCGACAACGGCACATTCACCGATCCGGGAGTGGACTTCTCCGTGCCTTGGGCGTGGATCGCCCGCGACCAGACCGGGAAAGCCATCCGCCGCAGGTCGGCCACGTCGCGCACCCCGGCCTCGATGACCAGCCCGCGACAGCCCCGCCGCATCACCGAGGTGGCCAGCAACTCGCCGAACATCCCATGGGTCGACGGCGAGGTGGTCGTCACGACCAGGACGTCTCCCGGCTCGATCACCTCCACTGCGGCGTGGATCATGATGTTGTCTCCCGGGGCGCAGGAGACCGTCACCGCCGAGCCGGCGATGCGAGCGCCGTCCTGGATGGGCCGGATCCCGTCGTCGAGCAGACCTGTCTGCCCGGCGGCTTCGTGAACCGTGGCCACGCCCGCCTCACCGAGACCGCGGATGGTGTCGGCGTCTGCCCGCGCAATGGTGGTCACGACGACAGGTCGCGTCATCTCAGGAGAGCTCCGTCGCCACCTGCGGGTAGACCCGCTGATAGGCCTCCGCCTTGGTCTCGGTGACCAGGCCCAGGTTTGGGCCCGAGTTCCGCCGAGCCTGCACTCCCCGCCGGATCGCCACGTCGGTGTAGTAGTCCCAGAGGTGCTGCTGGCCCTCCATGCATTGCATCGCCTCCAGCTTCTGCTCCCAGACTTCGGTGATGTCGAGCAGCACATCGGGCATGAAACCCGAGTACTCGGTCTGATGGGGCTCGAAGAGAAACACCGGGGGAGCCCCGATCACCTCGGTCGCCGGGTCATGACCGGCGGCCTGGGCGACTATTCGCGCCTTGGTGGCGATGGAATGAGCGGTCTCGTGGTCGCGGTTCCATGGGTCTCGCTCGGTGTGGGTGAGCACGATGGAGGGGCGCACCTCTCGATACAACCCCACCAGCCGTTCGAGCAGCTCCGGTGTCTCCTCCAGGGGGTAGTCGTCGGCGTCGAAGGCGCGGAGATCGGCGCCGAGGACCGCGGCGGCCGCCTCGGCCTCGGCGTGTCTCGCCTCCTTCACCTGCTTCAGGTCCATGCCTTGGCGCCAGTAGCGCGCCGACTCGCCGCGCTCCCCATATGCGAGGCAGACCACGGTCACCTCATGGCCGCGTTCGGCATAGAGAGCGATGGCTCCCCCGGCCCTCCACACGAAGTCACCGACGTGGGCGCTGACCACCAGTAGCGACTCCCGACTCATCCCGGCAACCCTATCCGGAGGCCGTACCTCGCTATCTTCGAAGTCGAAGGCACCCGATCCGCCAGGGCACCCAATGAGCTCCGACCCACCAGGTATTCGTTGCATGCTGATGCGGGGCGGCACCTCGAAAGGGGCGTTCTTCCTCGCCGCCGATCTCCCTTCCGACTCCCAGGAGCGCGACCAGCTCCTACTCGAGGTCATGGGATCGCCCGACCCGCGGCAGGTCGACGGTGTCGGAGGCGCCCACCCCCTCACCACCAAGGTCGCCGTGGTCTCCCCGTCGGATCGCGAAGACACCGACCTCGAGTATCTGTTCCTCCAGGTGTCGGTGGACCAGCCCGTGGTAACCGACAAGCAGAACTGCGGCAACATGCTGGCCGCGGTAGGCCCTTTCGCCCTGGAGCGGGGGCTGATCGCTGCCACCGCGCGCCGCCCCTCGGTGCGGATCCTGATGCGGAACACGGGGGGCGTCGCCGTGGCCACGTTCCCGGTGGAGGACGGGCATCCCGTCTACGCGGGGGACACCGAGATCGCCGGTGTTCCCGGTTCGGCAGCGGAGATCAGGCTCGAGTTCGAGGACATCGCGGGCGCCAGCACCGGCGCCCTCCTCCCCACCGGGCGGGTGAGCGACATGGTGGAAGACACCGAGGTCACCCTGATCGACAATGGGATGCCGGTGGTGGTCCTCAAGACGGACGACCTGGGGGTGACCGGTTATGAGAGCTGCGAGGAGTTGGAGGCCAACGCCGATCTCACCAGAAGGCTGGAGCAGATCAGGCTCGCTGCCGGGCCGATGATGAACTTGGGCGATGTGGCCTCCGCCACGATCCCCAAGGTGACGCTGGTCTCCCCGCCCCGCGCCGGTGGGGCGCTCTCCACGAGGACCTTCATCCCGCACCGATGCCACCAGGCCATCGGCGTGCTGGGGGCGGTGAGCGTGGCCACGGCCTGTCTCCTCCCCGGGTCACCTGCGGCGCAGGTGGCCCGTCTCGACCCCGCCGGGAGCGTGGTGAGGCTGGAGCACCCCACCGGCAGCTTCGACGCAACCGTCCGTCTCACCCTGGACGGGGAGCCCACCGTGGAGAGCGCCGGGATCATCCGGACCGCCCGCAAGCTGATGGATGGCATGGTCTACCCGAGGTCGTATTGACCCTGGTGCGGACCATCCCACCCCCGATGAGGGACCCCCACCCTCCGAGCCGATTCCTGCCCCCTGCCGGCGCCTGCGACGCCCACTGTCACATCTTCGGCCCGGCCCGCCGTTTCCCGTTCGCTCCCGATCGGACCTACACCCCGCCGGACTCCGGCTTCGAGGAGCTGATCGCCCTCCAGGACAGGTTGGGTCTCAGCCGTGCTGTCCTGGTCCAGGCCTCTTGCCACGGCAAGGACAACTCGGCGCTCCTCGACGCTCTCCGCCGGGGGAGGGGCCGTTTCGCCGGGGTGGCCATGATCGACGAGTCCATCGCCGACGGCGAGCTCGCCGCGATGCATGGGGTGGGGGTGCGAGGGATCCGCTTCAACTTCGTGCGTCATCTCGAGGAGGCCGCCGCGATGAGAACGGTGCTGGCCCTGGCGGAGAGGGTGGCCCCTCTCGGATGGCACGTCGAGCTCCATTTCGACCCCGAGCAGATCCCCGATCACGGGGAGCTGTTCGACCGGCTCGCCACACCGTTCATCATCGACCACATGGGGCGGGTGCGGGCAGCAGGAGGCCTGGATCAGGAGCCGTTCCGGTTCCTCCGGGAGCTGCTCGCTCGGGACGAGAGGGCTTGGGTGAAGGTGTCGGGAGCAGAACGGCTCACCGGGATCGGTCCCCCATACGACGACGTCGTCCCTCTGGCCAGGGCGCTGATCGAGGCCGCGCCTGGCCAGGTCTTGTGGGGGACCGACTGGCCCCATCCCAACGTCTCCCACATGCCCGACGACGGCGACCTGGTCGACCTGCTCGCCGACTTCGCCCCCGAAGAGGAGACCCGGAACCGGATCCTGGTCGACAACCCGCAGCGTCTCTACGACTTCGCCTAGCGCGCCCAGATCCCGACCGGCTCGAAGTCGAGCACGGTGTCGATGAGGATGAGCTCGCCGAACTCGCTCGTGGCCACCTCGATGCGCTCTGGGCCCCGGATCCGGGCCGCGTCGCCGGCGGCGAGGTCGCCGGAGCCCAGCCGTGCGCTGCCGTCGATCAGGTAAAGGTAGCCCCCACGGTCCTCGGCCCATTCGTAGTCGAGGGTGCCGTCACCGGTGAGACGGGAGACGAGGG
>JAHWLC010000240.1 GCA_019347585.1 Actinomycetota bacterium
GTGATCTCGGCCAAGCTGCAGGACCCGCAGTTCGAGGGCCAGACCAAGACCAAGCTGGGCAACCCCGGCGTCGAGGGCTTTGTGGCCTCGATCGTCAACGCCTGCCTGTCGGAGTTCCTGGAGGAGAACCCGCGCGAGTCCCGCGCCATCATCCGCAAGGCGGTGTCGGCGGCTCAGGCCCGTGCCGCGGCGCGCAACGCGCGCGACCTGACGCGACGCAAGTCCGCGCTCGAGCATTCGACGCTGCCGGGCAAGCTGGCCGACTGCTCGGTCAAGGACCCTTCGCTGACCGAGATCTTCGTGGTGGAGGGCGACTCCGCCGGGGGCTCGGCCAAGCAGGGGCGCGACCGCTCCACCCAGGCCGTGCTGCCGCTGCGCGGCAAGATCCTCAACGTGGAGAAGGCCCGACTCGCCAAAGCGCTGCAGAACTCGGAGGTACAGGACATCATCACCGCCATCGGCACCGGGATCGGCGACGAGTTCGAGATCGAGAAGGCGCGATACCACAAGGTGATACTCCTCGCCGATGCCGACGTGGACGGGGCCCACATCCGCACCCTCCTGCTCACTCTGTTCTTCCGTCACATGCGCCCCCTGGTCGAGCACGGCTACGTATATGTGGCCCAGCCGCCGCTCTACCGGGTCAAGGTGGGCTCCCAGGTCCACTACCTGGCCAATGACGAGGAGTGGGAGCAGTTCCGCAAGGAGCACCCCAACAAGAAGCCGACCCGCTTCAAGGGTCTCGGTGAGATGAACGCCTCGGAGCTTTGGGAGACCACCATGAACCCCGAGACCCGGACCCTGCTCCGGGTGGAGGTCGAGGACGCCGCCCGCGCCGAGGAGGTCTTCGCCACGCTCATGGGTGACGATGTCCCCTCCCGCAAGGCGTTCATCCAGCAGAACGCCGACGACGTGAGATTCCTGGACATCTGATGACCGACCAGAGAGGGCCCCTGAGCCACCCCGAGGTCGAGATCTCCTCGGAGATGGAGGCCAGCTTCATCGATTACGCCATGTCGGTGATCGTCTCCCGGGCGCTCCCCGACGTGCGAGACGGGCTCAAGCCGGTGCAGCGGCGGATCATCTACTCGATGTTCGAGAACAACATCGGCCCCGGGTCGGCCCACCGCAAGTGCTCCAAGGTGGTGGGCGACGTCATGGGCAACTATCACCCCCATGGAGACCAGGCCATCTACGACGCCCTGGTCCGCATGGGCCAGGACTTCTCCATGCGGCACCTCCTCATCGACCCTCAGGGCAACTTCGGGACCATCGACGACCCACCGGGCGCCCAGCGCTACACCGAGTGCCGGCTCACCAGGCTGGCCACGAACCTCCTCGAGGGAATCAACGAGGAGACCGTCGATTTCTCCGACAACTACTCCGGTGAGCTCACCGAACCGACCGTCCTCCCCGCCCGCTTCCCCAACCTCCTGGTCAACGGGTCTCAGGGGATCGCGGTGGGCATGGCCACCAACATCCCGGCCCACAACCTCGGCGAGGTGATCGACGCCGCCCTTCACGTCATCGACCACCCCGACGCCTCTGCGGAGGAGCTTCTCCAGTTCGTCAAGGGCCCCGACTTCCCGACCGGCGGTTTCCTGGTGGGCACGTCAGGGATCAGGGAGGCGCTGACCACGGGCCGGGGGAGCGTCAAGATCAGGGCGGTCTGCGACGTCCAGGAGGTGCGCAAGGGACGTATCGCCATCGTGGTCACCGAGCTCCCCTATCAGGTGTCCATCGAGCGGATCATGTCCAAGATCAGGGAGCTGGTCGACGCCAAGAAGCTCCACGGGATCGCCGACGCCCGCAACGAGTCCTCCGACCGGGTCGGCACTCGTCTCGTGATCGAGCTGAAGCAGAACGCGGTTCCCCAGGTGGTGCTGAACCAGCTCTACAAGAACACTCCCCTCCAGGACAGCTTCGCCTACAACATGGTGTCCCTGGTGGACGGGGTGCCGCTCACCCTCAATCTGTCACAGATGATCGGCTACTACCTCGACCACCAGATGGAGGTGGTGAACCGGCGCACCCGGTTCCGTCTCGACCAGGCCGAGGCCCGGGCCCACATCCTCGAAGGGTTGATCGTCGCAGTCGACGACATCGAGCGGGTCATCGAGATCATCAGAGGATCGGCGGACACCGCGGACGCCCGGGGCAACCTCATGGAGAACTTCGAGCTCTCCGAGGTGCAGGCCAACGCCATCCTCGACATGCCGCTGCGCCGTCTCACCGCACTCGAGGTCGACAAGCTTCGAGCCGAGATCGCCGAGCTTCGCGAGCTGATCGAGGAGCTGGCCGGCATCCTCGCCGACCCCAAGCGGCGTTGGGCGATCATCCGGGATGAGCTCGGCGAGATCAGGGAGGCCTTCGCCGAGCCCCGCAAGAGCCGGATCATCCCCGACGAGGGCGACCTCAGCCTCGAGGACCTCATCGCCGACGACGAGCTCATCATCACCGTCTCCCAGAACGGGTATGTCAAGTCGGTCCCTGCTTCCACCTACCGGACCCAGGGCCGGGGCGGCCGGGGGATCAAAGCCGCCGAGGTGGTCGAGGACGACGTCATCGCCCATATGGTGCACACCACGGCGCACGCCTACCTCCTCT
>JAHWLC010000241.1 GCA_019347585.1 Actinomycetota bacterium
GAGGTCCAGCTCTGGCCGGAGCATTTCGACGCCGCCACCGAGATGGGCGACCAGGAGGCAGGCGAACGAGCCAGCTATGGCGCCTCCCCCGGCGACGAGGACCATCCCGAGCCCTACATCTACGTTTCCGCCTGGGGAGAGATCGACCGCTCCGACCCCTACTGGAACGACGAGGCCTTCAACGGCGCCAGCCTTTCCTACGGCGAACTCGCCGAGGCGGACGACCCGGTGGAGAAGGGCTTGGAGTTCCTACTCGCCGGTTACCGGATCCTGACGAACGGTGGCTAGCAGCGAGTCGACCAATCCGCCGGCGGCGGGAAGGATCGTCTCCACCATCCGGGTGTAGCCCTCCTCGGGGCCGCCGTACGGGTCGGCGATCTCCTCCAGCTCGGCACCCTGGTCGTAGGTGGCGAACAGCCTCACCTTTGCCTTCGCCTCCAGCGAGGGTGCGATGGCGTGGAGATCGGCCAGGTTGGAGCGGTCCATGGCCACGATCACGTCGTAGCGCTCGAAATCCCGGCTATGTACCCGTCTCGCCTTCCCTTCCGGCTCCAGCCCCGCGGCTCTGGCCGCGGCTACCGCACCGGGATGGGGCGGCTCGCCGAGGTTCCAGGCTCCGGTGCCCGCCGAGTCGACCTCGACGTCGAGCCCGGCTGCGGCGGCGGCGGCAGCGATGGCCGCGGCCGCGGTCGGGGAGCGACAGATGTTGCCCGCACAGACCGCCAGGATCCTGAGGCTCATGCCCGCGCCTCGGCCACCCGTCTCTCCGCCAGCTCGACATAGCCGGGATCGACATCGAAGCCGACGTAGTGCCGATGGTTCTCGACTGCGGCCACCGCGGTGGTCCCCGAGCCGATGAACGGGTCGAGGACCAGGTCGCCGCGGTAGGTGAAAAGCTCGATGAGCCGCCGGGGCAGGGCCACCGGGAACGGAGCAGGGTGCCCGACCCGGGTGGCGCTCTCGGTCGGGATCTCCCAGACGTCGATGGTCCCCTCGAGGAACTCCTCCGTGGAGATGGTGGCCTCGTGAGGCAGTCCCTGCTGCTCCCGACGGGCTCGCTTGAGGGCCCGGTCGAACCGGCCTTTGGAGGCGATCACCACCCGCTCGGTCACGTCTCTGAGCACCGGGTTGACCGGAGATCTGTAGGAGCCCCAAGCGCAGCTCCCCCCTGCGCCGCGAGCCTTCTGCCAGATCACCTCTCCACGGAGCAGCATCCCCAGGTCGTCCTGGAGGATGGAGATGACATCGGCCGAGAGAGAGCGGTACGGCTTGCGCCCCAGGTTGGCGATATTGACCGCCATCCGCCCCCCGCTCTCCAGCTTGGCGAGACAGATCGAGAAGACCTCACGGAGCATCCCCAGGTATTCGGCGTAGCTGGCCGGAACCCGGCCCGAGGCCAGATCGGCCTCGTACTCCTTGCCGGCGAAGTAGGGGGGCGAGGTCACCACCAGGGCCACCGAATGATCGGCTACCTCGTCGTCGCTCATGTCCCTGGCGTCACCCACGAACAGCCGGTCCCGCACCACCGGCGGCCGCACCATCTCTTCCTCGGAGACGGTGGGTGTCGCGAACCGTTCGTAGAAGGGAGTGGCGTCGTGGGACTCCCGCTTCCCCGACCCGAACTGGTAGGTGACAGTGGCGGCTCGCCGGCGGGACATGGGAGTGAAGTTACCGCGCCATCTCCAGGTGGCCCGGCAAACGGACTTCAATTGAGGTCATGCCGCTTCCCATCCCGGAGGATCGCCCCCGGATCGAGATCAGCCTCGACGACGGAACGAGGGCGCAGCTCAGCCCGCTCCTCCCCGAGGACCGCGACATTCTCGCCGAGGGCATGAGCCACCTCTCCCCGGAGAGCCGGTTCACCCGCTTCGGCCAGGGGAGGGGCGACTTGACCCCGAGGGAGCTCGACTATCTGACTCGGGTCGACCAGAGAAGTCATGTCGCCTGGGGCGCCATCGTGGGCGACGCGGCCGCCGGGGTGGGCCGCTACATCGTGGACGATGAAGGCTGCGCCGAGATGGCGGTCACCGTGGTGGACCGCTTCCAGCGAAAAGGCCTGGGCCGGGCGCTGTTCGATGCCCTGGCCGCGGTAGCCCGCGCCGACGGCATCGGCCAACTCTGCTTCGAGGCGCTGCCCGAGAACCTTGCGGTGCAGCGCATCTTCCACGGGATCCCGCTCCGGCTCGATTCCGGTCAGGGATTGGTCACCGGCCGGGTGGCAATCGCCGATATCCCTGTCACGGAGCGGGAGGCGGAGATGGTCGCTCTGCTCGAGGGGTTCCGGAGCGATCAGCCCTCGGATTCGGCAGCGAGCTCCAGCGAAGCGGAGTTGACGCAGTAGCGCAGCCCTGTGGGGTCGGGGCCGTCCTCGAACACATGGCCAAGATGGCCTCCGCAGTTGGAGCATTTGATCTCCGTCCGCACCATCCCGAACGAGCGATCCTCTTCCTCGTCGATGATGTCGGGGTCCATCGGCTCGTAGAAGCTGGGCCAGCCGCTGCCCGACTCGAACTTGGTGTCACTGGAGAAGAGCTCGGCGCC
>JAHWLC010000242.1 GCA_019347585.1 Actinomycetota bacterium
GTGATCTTGCGGCGGTGGTCACCCTTGGCCATGGCGCCGATCTGCGGCACCGTCTGGTGGGATTCGTCGACGAACAGCAGCGCATTGTCGGGGAGGTATTCGAACAGGGTCGGCGGCGGCTCGCCGGGCAGGCGGCCGGTGAGGAAGCGCGAGTAGTTCTCGATTCCCGCGCAGCTTCCGGTCGCGGCAATCATCTCGAGGTCGAAGTTGGTGCGCTGCTCGAGACGCTGCGCCTCCAGCAGCTTTCCCTTCCGCTCCAGCATGGCGAGCCGGTCAGACAGTTCCACCTCTATGGCGTCGACCGCCCGCAGCAGGCGTTTCCGCTCCGTCACGTAGTGGGTGGCGGGGAAGACGAAGACCTCGGAGAGCTCGTCGACGACTTCGCCGGTGACCGGGTTGAGCCTGAGCAGTCGCTCCACCTCATCCCCCCAGAACTCGACCCTGACGATGGTCTCGTCGTAGGAAGGAAACATTTCGAGGGTGTCGCCCCGAACCCGGAACTTACCCCGGGTCAGGCTGACCTCGTTCCGCTCGTACTGGATGTCGACCAGTCGTCGCAGGGCCGCCTCCAGCGGATACTCGACCCCCTTCACCAGCCTGAGGAGCTGGCCGGCATATTGTTCGGGCGTGCCCAGGCCGTAGATGCAGGACACCGAGGCCACGATGATGACGTCGTCACGCACTAGCAGGGCGCTGGTGGCCGCATGGCGAAGCCGGTCGATCTCGTCGTTGATCGTGGCGTCTTTTTCGATGAAAGTGTCAGTCTGGGGGATGTAGGCCTCGGGCTGGTAGTAGTCGTAGTAGGAGACGAAATACTCCACGCGGTTGTGGGGAAAGAACTGGCGGAACTCGTTGGCCAGCTGCGCGGCCAGGGCCTTGTTGGGGGCCAGGACCAGGGCCGGCTTCTGCGCCTGCTCGATCGTCCAGGCGATGGTTGCCGACTTCCCCGACCCGGTTATCCCGAGCAGGGTCTGGAAGCGGTCGCCGCGACGCACCCCTTCGGCGAGCGCCTCTATCGCCTTGGGCTGGTCTCCCGCCGGGGCGAAGTCCGATACGACCTTGAACTGGGGCACCGGGCCCAGGGTACCGCCGGCCGGTGACAGCAAGATCTGATCAGAGCACGGGGACGAGGCGGGAGACGGCGTCCTCCAGGTCTTCGAGGCTCCCGTGGTTGGGGACCACGACGTCCGCCCGGGCCAGCCATTCCTCCCTGCTGGGTTGGGCCGAGATCCGAGCCCGGGCGTCCTGCTCGGTCATCCCCCGGGCCACGGCCCGTTCCAGACGGACCTCGTCGCTGGAATCGACGACGATCCGGCCCCACCGGTCGCCGAACCGGTGGTCGAGGACAGGTGCCTCCACCACCACCACGCCTTCAAAACGCTCCACACGACGGCTGATCGTGCCGAAGATATGAGGGTGAGTGATCGACTCGAGCCTCTTCAGCTCGGCCTCCCGGGAGAACACGATGGCGGCCAGAGCGGCACGCTGGATTCGCCCCTCACTCACCACCTGCGGCCACGCCGCCGCCACGTCGCCGAAAGCCGGACCCTCCGGCTTCAGGATCTCGCGGCCCACCGTGTCCGCGTCGATGGTGAACACAGCCTCCACCTCGTCGAGCATCCGCCTTACCGCGGACTTGCCGCTGGCGAGACCGCCGCAGAGCACCCAACGGCGATTGTTCGGGACCACGGGTGGGGACGCTAGTGGCCATCCCGACGACCCCGACCCCTTGGGTGCATAGAGTCCACCGCGCCCTCGTCATCGGCCAGTGGGTGGCGCTGACGATCGGCATGGTGTCCCACCTCGTGGTCACCGGCGCCACCGGCGCGTCGATAGCTTCGCTCGCCATTGCCTCGGCCTACACCATCGGGTCGACGGTGCTGCCCGAAGGCCGCTATCGCGCCCGCTTCGGGACGGAGACCATCACCTTGTTCGGGGTGCTCCTGGTGTTGGTGGTGCTCACCCTCACCGGCGGAGCCGACAGCCCCTACCTGCTGCTCTCCATGGGCCCTCCTGTCTTCGCCACCATCCACGGCGGGTTCCGCACCGGGCTCACCACCGGGGTCCTAGGCGCCGCCGTCCTCGCTCTGATCACCCTGGCCCAAGGAGGCCAGTTCATCGACGCCGGCCCGGCAATGGGTCTCTATCTCGTATTCGTGCTCCTGGTCGGTGTCATCCGCAAGCTGCTCGAGGACATCCACCAGCAGGCGGCGCGTCTCGCCATCGAGAACCAGTCCACTGCGCTCCAACTCGAGCGTCTCGAGCAGATTCACGGGGCGCTGCTCAAGCTCTCGGAGGACGTGTCGGCGGGCCGTCTCAACGCCATCGAGGTCGCCGCCGACACTCTGGAGACGATCCTGGGCCGGTTTCCCGGATCGGCGGGCCGGCTGGCGGTGAAGGGAGAGAACCAAGCCATGGTGGTGCTCGCCGCGAGAGGAATCCCTCCCGAGGCGGGACACGTCTACGAGATCCCCCTCTCCACGAGTGACGCGGAGGTGGGAAGCATGGAGCTCACGAGTCCAAACACTCTCTC
>JAHWLC010000243.1 GCA_019347585.1 Actinomycetota bacterium
GGATCGGGCCGGTGCGCGCCGCAACCCCCGTGACCGTGGTCGGTGACTTCACCATCGAGGTGCCACGAGAGGTGCCCATCCGCATCGTCGGACAGGCATCCGCCCCGCCCGACTGGGAGACCCTGAGCGACGGCACCCGCTCTCCCGCCCCCGGGGAGGGATGGGTGGTCTCGGTGGCCCCGGGCACGGCATTGACCGTGATATATGAGCAGGCAGCTCCCGGATAGAATCTGGCCCATCGTGTTCTCCGAACGGCTGAGACAGGCGGCGCTCCTCACCTGGATAGCCGTCGGGGTCCTGGTCCTCGGGTTCGTCCTTCTCCGGGTGGCCGACTCGATCCGGGTGATATGGCTTCCCATCGCATTCGCCTTCGGCCTCGTCTTCCTGCTCGAACCCGCGGTCAAGGGGTTCGAGAGGTTGCGAGTGCCCAGGGCGTTGGGGTCGATCCTGGCGTTCCTGGTGCTGGTTGCCCTCGTCGTGGCGAGTTTCGCTCTTCTCTTTCCGACCATCAGCGACCAGGCGGTGGCTTTCGCCTCCCAGCTTCCCGACCTGTATGCCAGTGTCACCGGATGGCTACGGGACGCGGGCGATCGTCTCGGGATCGACGTCGACGCGATGCTCAGCCAGAGCGCCATCGAGCAGTGGCTCAACGACCCGGCCAATCAGGAGACCGTGCAGCAGATCGTGTTCGGGTTCGGAGCGGGTGCGGGCCAGGTGATCAGGGGAGTCACCGAGGCGATCGCCGTGCTCGGCCTGGCGCCGGTGCTCGCCCTCTACATCCTGATCGACCTGGAGCGATTCAAGTCCAATGCGATCGGGCTCACCCCGCCCCGCTACCAGGAGGAGGTTGCGTACGTGGGAAGCGAGGTCGGCCTCGCCCTGGGCTCGTTCGTGAGGGGCCAGCTCCTGGTGGCGGTGATCGTGGGGATCGCGTCGAGTGCGGCCCTGTGGTTCATCGATCTCCCCTTCTGGCTGCTGATCGGGATCCTTGCCGGATTCCTCAACCTCATCCCCTTCCTTGGCCCGATCGTCGGCGGGGCCCTGGCCGTCCTCGTCGCCCTGCTCAACGGGGACCCCTGGCAGGCCCTCTGGGCGGTGGTCGCCTTCGTCATCATCCAGCAGGTGGACAATCACCTGATCACCCCGATGATCCAGCGAACCAGGGTCAACCTGTCGCCGCTGGTGATCGTGCTCGCCCTGGTCGTCGGTGGTGCGCTCGCCGGGCTGCTCGGCGTGCTGGTGGCGGTCCCGATAACGGCGGCGGTGCGGATCGTGGTCGGTCATCTGTGGCGCACCCGTGTCCTCGGGCAGTCCTGGAAGGAGGCCGGCGAGGCCATGATCGAGATGACCGAGCCCCCGGAGAGGCTGGCCCGGATCAGCCGCAAGAGCCCCCATCAGCGAAGACTCTTCGACACCCAGGAGATGCAGGCCCTCGCCGACGAGAGCGACTATCTCGACGGGATAGTGGAGGTCGAGAAGCCCGCGGAAGAGGTGGAGTCGAGACGCTGAGCGACGGCGGGCTCAGGCCTCTCCGAGGTAGGCCTGGCGCATCTGCGGGTTGTTGAGCAGGCCCTCGGCGGTGTCGGCGAGCACGATCTCGCCGCTCTGGAGGACATAGCCCCGATCGGCGATGGATAGGGCCATGTTGGCGTTCTGCTCCACCATGAACACCGTGGTCCCTGCCTTGTTGATCTGATCGATGATCTCGAAGTTCTGGGCCACGAGTACGGGGGCGAGGCCCATCGAGGGCTCGTCCATCAGCAGGACCTTGGGCTGGGCCATCAAGGCCCGTCCCATCGCCACCATCTGCTGTTCGCCTCCGGAGAGGGTGCCCGCTTTTTGGTTGAGCCGCTCCCGGACCCGGGGAAAGAGCTCGAAGATGTGCTCCATGTCGTCTTCGAAGTTCTCCTCGTCTTCTCTCAGGTAGGTCCCGATCTCGAGGTTCTCCTTCACCGTCATCCGCTTGAACAGACGGCGGTTCTCGGGGACCATCGAGATCCCGTGCTTGACCCGCTCGGCGGTCGTCCAGCCGTTCACTGGCTCACCGTCGAGATAGACAGTTCCGCGGGTCGGCTCCACAATCCCCAGGACCGTTTTCAGAGTGGTGGTCTTCCCAGAGGCGTTGCCTCCGAGGAGGCAGACCATCTCACCGTCGTAGATCTCGACGTCCACGTCCTTCAGGATGTGAGCCGCCCCGTAGTGGGTGTCCACCCCGCGGAACTCGAGGACCGGGGTGCGGCCGTTCGCGCCGCTCATCGGGCTCCTTTGATGTCGGCTGGACGACCCAAGTAGGCCTCGATCACGTCCTCGTTGGTGGACACCTCGGCATAGGGGCCTTCGGCGATCTTCACGCCGTGGTCGAGGACCACCACCCGGTCTGATACACCGCGGACGACCTTCATGTCGTGCTCGATGACCACGATGGTGAAGTCCCTCTCCTCCCTGAGCTGGCCGATCAGCTCGGTGAGCTCCTGGGTCTC
>JAHWLC010000244.1 GCA_019347585.1 Actinomycetota bacterium
CGTCGACTGCTCGGCATCGACCCAGCCGCCGACTTCCATCAGCGAGAAACGGAAGAGCCTGACATCGACGACGTCGCCGATGAGATCGGAGACCTCGACCCGGTCGCCGACTTGGAAGGGGCGGCGGGCGAGGATGAAGAACCACCCGGCCATGTTCTTGAGGACGTCGGCGAGGGCGATGGCGATGCCTGCGGAGAGAAGCCCGAGGAAGGTGGGCAGGTTCTGGAAGGCGTCGATCCAGATGATCGCCAGCACCACCAGGAGCAGGACGGTGGCGACGTAGTTGACGATCTTGCGGGCCCGGTAGGCGGCGTCGGGATCCTCGATCCGGCTCCCCACGTAGCGGAGGACCAGGACCCGGCCCGCCAGGATCAGGACCGCCGCGCCCAGTGAGTAGGCCAGCTTGGTCAGAATCTCCGCAGAGAGAGCGTCCACGACCCGATTATCGACCCGCTCGTCTGCGATTCCCGGCATCTGGCAGCGGAGATGACCTGATTCCCTAGTCTCCGCAGCGATGAGCCCAGAGAAGCGCCCGGTCGATCCCGACACGGCGTCGGTCACCGGGGGTCATCGCCCCGGAGAGCATCTCGGGTCCCTCAAGCCCCCCGTCTACCAAACCTCCACGTTCGTGTTCGAGACCGCCGAAGAGGGAAAGCGCTTCTTCGAGCTGGTCTACGCGCTCGATGAAGCCGAGGAAGGAGAGACCCCGGGCTACATCTACAGCCGGCTCGACAGCCCCAACGCCCGTGTCGCCGAAGCCCGGCTGGCGGCTTGGGAGGGCGCCGAGGAGGCGCTGGTTTTCAACAGCGGGATGGCAGCCATCAGCACCATGCTGCTCACCCTGCTCCGCCCAGGCCACAGGCTGCTCCACTCCTCACCGATATACGGGGGCACCGCCAAGCTGCTCCGCACGCTCTTCGCCGAGCTGGAGGTGGAGGTGGTCGCGTTCGGGCCTGAGACCACCGGCGACGATCTCGAGCGTCTCGCCGAAGAGGGCGACACCAGGTTGATCCTGGTCGAGACCCCGGCCAATCCGACCAACGACCTCTTCGACATCGAAGCCGCGGCGCGTGCCGCCGGCTCGGTGGGCGCAACTCTCGTGGTCGACAACACCTTCCTCAGCCCGGTCTGGCAGCGGCCCCTCGAGCACGGGGCCGACATCGTGGTCCACTCCGCCACCAAGTATCTGGGTGGCCACAGCGACCTGACCGCTGGGGCGGTGTGCGGGAGCAGCGAGGCGCTGGAGCAGATCCGTCACAACCGCTATCGGTTGGGGACCACGGCCAGCCCGGCAACGGCCTGGCTCCTGGGAAGAAGCCTGGAGACCCTCCGCCTCAGAGTGGAGAAGCAGACCGACAACGCCACGCGCATCGCCTCCTTCCTGGCCGAGCACGAGAGGGTCTCTGCGGTGCGTCATCTCAGCCTGCTCTCCTCCGACGATCCGGGCTTCGAGATCTACAAGAGGCAATGTCGGGGGCCGGGGGCCATGATCTCGCTCGAAGTGGTAGGGGGAGAGGAGGGAGCTTTTGTCTTCCTCAACAGCCTCGAGGTGGTCCGGCTCGCAGTCTCCCTCGGTGGGACCGAGTCGCTGGCGTCGCATCCGTGGACGATGAGCCACTCCACGCTCCCGGCCGAGGCCAAGCTCGGGCTGGGAGTCACGCCGGGATTGATCCGGCTCTCCGTCGGGATCGAGTCAGCCGACGATCTCATCGCCGATCTGAGTGGGGCCCTGGACGCCATCGCCGACCGATAGGGCGGCAAGCCCATAGCCAGCGGGCACTTTCCGGGCGAGACTGTTCCTGGGGGTCGAGCTGGGTGGAGGAGACGACCACACTCGATGCAGCTTGCGCTGGTGATGCTTTCGATTCTGGCTCTGGTGCTGATCGCCCGAACCGAGCCACACGATGTCTACGAGATCGTCCATCCCCGCGGCGACGACCCGGCACGCCCCAGTCACGATCTCTGACCAAGAGCTCCCTACCCGGAGCGTGGGGGCGGCCCTCCGGGGCCGCCCTCACTCATTGCGGGTATTGCAAACCTCCGGTAGTTAGGCCCGGATACGGGCCTAACTACCTCGAGAAAACGCCTGTGAGCGCACCAAGACCTGGACGCGGTTCCAACCCATACGGGAATGTGCCCTAGAAGGAATCAGCCCTCGATGAAAGAGAGGACCACTCGTCGCCGCGGGTTGTCGACGTTGGTGTCGACGAGGACGATCGACTGCCAGGTGCCCAGCGCCGGACTCCCGTCGAGGACCGGGATCGTGATCGAGGGGCTGACGAAGGCCGGGAGCACATGGTCGCGCCCGTGCCCCGGAGTGCCGTGCTCGTGATGCCACAGCGAAGGATCGGGAGGCAGCAGACGGTCGACGGTCTCGAGGACGTCGGTCTCGGAACCGGCGCCGGTCTCGAAGATGGCGACTCCCGCAGTGGCGTGGGGCACGAAGATCGAGACC
>JAHWLC010000245.1 GCA_019347585.1 Actinomycetota bacterium
CCGCGCCAGCGCTCCAACAGCTGCCAGTCGCGGAGCCCTTCGTCGACCCTGACCGGGACGCCGGACCGGGCCGCGATCTCCTCTGCGGTGCGCAGGGCGCTCTCCTGGGGAGAGGACCAGATGGAGACCACCGCCCGCGGGCCCAGATATCGCCCCACCCTCCTCGCCTGATCGAGACCGTGGGGAGAGAGGCCGAATCCGGGCAGTGATCCCGCCACCAGATGCTCGGGGTTGTCCAGCTCGGCGTTTCTCACCAGATGGACCAATGCCGCCATAGGCTCCAGTTTGGCCGGGGAAAGGGCCGGGGCCGGGTAACTTCGCCACATTGTGTGGGCCGAGCCGATTCTCCACGTCGACATGGACTCGTTCTTCGTGGAAGTGGAGCGGCGTAGGAACCCGTCGCTGCGCGGCGTTCCCGTGGCTGTGGGAGGAGTGGGGCCGCGTGGAGTGATCGCCAGCGCCTCGTACGAAGCCAGGCGCAACGGCGTCAGCTCGGCACAACCGACGGCGATGGCTCTCAAGTCCTGTCCCTCCCTGGTCGTGGTTCCCCCCGACCACGGGCTCTACTCGGAAGTCTCTGCCCAGGTGTTCGCCATCTTCCGCACCTTTACCCCCAGGGTCGAGGGTCTGAGCCTCGACGAGGCTTTCCTGGACGTCCAGGGGTTGCGGAGGCATCACCCGAGCCCGGGGGTGGTGGCCGAGGAGGTGCGACGGCGCCTCCGCTCCGGGCTCGGCCTGCCCGCCTCGGTGGGGATCGCCTCCAACAAGATGCTGGCCAAGCTGGCGTCGGAGGCGGCCAAGCCGGATGGGTTGCGCCACATCCCTGCCTCCGACCAGCTCGAATTCCTCCACGCCCTTCCCGCCTCCTCACTGTGGGGGGTGGGACCGGCGACTCTGGCGTCGCTGCAGCGGCTGGGCGTGGCCACGGTCGGGGACATCGCCGGCATCCCGGAGCAGACGCTGATGCGGCATCTCGGCCCCGCGTCGGGAAGGCATCTCCACGAGCTGGCCCAGGGTCACGACCCCCGCGGGGTCGAGGCCGACACCGAGGCCAAGTCCATCTCCGTGGAAGAGACGTACTCCCGGGACCTGGAGGGGCGAGCGGTGCTGGAGTCGTCGCTGCTGGCCCACGCCCAGCGTCTCTCGGGCCGGCTGCGCCGGGCGGGTCTGGCCGGGAGGACGATCACCCTGAAGGTGCGCTTCGACGATTTCAGGACCGTGACCCGAAGCCACACCGCCGAGCGTGCCTGCGACGGCTCCCGGGAGATCTACCGCGAGGCGATCGCCCTCCTCGACCATCTCGAACCGGAGCGCCCGGTGCGGCTCCTCGGGCTGGGCGCATCGATGCTCGAGGAGAGGAGCACGTCCCGCCAGCTCGAACTGGGAGACGACGGCGGATGGAAGCGGGTGGAGGAGGCGGTGGCGGGGATCAGGGAGCGATTCGGGGACCAGGCGGTGGGCCCGGCGCGTCTGGCGCGCCCGGGCGAAGAACGGGGGTGAATGTTCCCAAAGCCGGTGTAATGTTGACGGCGACCGGGTACCGGGCGCACAGGTGATGGGATGCCCCTAGACGACAAAGAGCAACGGATCCTCGAAGAGATCGAGCGTCGTTTCTACGAGGAAGACCCGGAGCTGGCCCGGGCTGTCAAGAAGATCGAAAGGCCGTCCCGGATCGGGGTCCGTCTCTCCCTGCTGGGTGTCGTCGCCGGTCTCGCCATCATCATCGCCTACGTTTCGGTCACCTGGGTGGCGGCCATCGGCTTCGCCCTGCTCGTCGCCTCCGCCACCGCGTTGGTCAACGCGCTTCGTCTCCGGGACTGGCGGAGCGAGGACGTGGAGGTCGACGAAGCACCCTCCGAATAGGGTTCGCACGACCCTCAGGAGGCGATAGTTCCATACTGGCGGGGCGGGCCCCCCGACGACCAGCTATCGTGGCCGACCCCCGACACCGCTGCTACGGGCGCCGTCGGTGAAGGGACGAGGAGTCAGGCCCCGCGCCTCGGGTCTGTGGAACAGATTTGAAAGGGAAGAGTGGAGCAGGCATTCACCGCCGAGCAGGCTTGCCGTCTCAGCAACTGCACACACCACCAGCTTCGATATTGGGACAAGGTCGGTCTCGTCAGCCCTTCGGTCCAGTCCACCGGAGGGCGCCCCGGTGTCCGTCGTCTCTACTCCTTCCGGGACCTGGTGGCCCTGCGTGTGGTGCGCAGCCTGCTCGACAACGGGATGTCTCTGCAGCGGGTGCGCCGGGCCTGGGATTACCTCCGTCGCGAAGGGGACATGGAGGACCACCTCGCCGATGTGAAGCTGGTCACCGACGGCCACTCCATCTTCCGGGTCAGCAGCGACGAGGGCGAGCTCATGGACGCGCTGCGGGAAGGCCAGCTCGCCTTCTTCGTGGCCATCGACCAGATCGCCCGCGAGGTGCACGAGGATGTCACCCGGTTCG
>JAHWLC010000246.1 GCA_019347585.1 Actinomycetota bacterium
GGTGTGCGGGCCCTGGGTCGATCTGGCCGTGCTCGCCCAGAGTGCCGAGCTGGGCCGCTCGGTCCTTCTCCGCTCCGTCGACGATCTCGTACATCGGGGCCTGGTGCGTGACGAGGGAGACGGACGGTTCGGCATCGCCCACGACCAGGTCCGACAGGTGGTCTATGACCAGATCGACCGGGACCGTCGCAGAGAGTTGCATCGGGCGGTGGCGCAAACTCTCGCCCAGGTCCAGCCCGACGATGTCGAGGCGATCGGCTACCACTACTGGGAGGGTGACACCCCGGACCTGGCAGCCTCACATCTCCTCGAGGCCGGTCTGCGCGCCGTCGGTGTCAACGCCTACGGCACAGCGGCGCATCATCTGCAGACGGCCCGTCTCGCCACAGCTCAGGCCGAATGGCCGATGGCGGAGCGTTACCGGTTGCTGGGGCATCTCGAGGAGGTGGTCGGTGTGCTCGGTCAGCGCGAGCGGCAGCGCGAGGTGCTCGAGGAGATGGCCTCGCTCATCGGTTCGAGCCACGAGCTCGAAGGGGATCTCGCCAGACGTCGAGTTTGGTTTCTGGCGCACACCGCCGAGTTCTCCGAGGCCGAGGAGGCGGCGATCCGATCGGTCGAGGCGGAGCGACGGCGTGGCGACGGCTCCGGGCTGGCGGCGAGTCTGGTCGCCCTGGGGACCTGCGTGCGCTGGGCGGGGCGGCCTTTGGAGGCGGTGTCTCATCTCGAGGAGGCGGTAGCGGTCTCGGAAGACGACCAGCAGCGGGCCGATGCCCTCACCGAGCTGGCCAGCACCCTGGTCGAGGTGCAACGACCCACCGACGCCATGCCCCATCTCGACCAGGCTCTGGATCTCTACGAATTGGTCGGGGACCTGCGTGGTCAGGCCGAAGTGGCGGGGATCCAGGGGCGGGCATTCCATCAGACCGATGCCGGGAAGGCGCGAACCAGCTTCGAGCGAGCGATAGAGATCTGTCGTCAGATCGGGTATCGCCACGGCGAGGGAGTCAACCTGGTCAACCTGAGCCTTCTCGAGCGCATGCTCGGCGGGGTCGCCGCCGCCCTCGTCGGTTACGACCAGGCCGCTCAGATCTTCGCCGAGCTGGGGAACCGGCGGGGGGAGGCCATGGTGCTGGCCAACTCGGCGTGGGCCCGTCAAGCGGTGCTGGGTGAGTATGAGCGAGCCGAGGCCGACGCCACGAAAGCGATGAGACACTTCATCGAGATCGGCGATCGCGGCCGGGAGGCGCAGTGCCTCGAGATCCTCGCCGGCATCGCGCTCGGCGAGGGACGGCTCAGCGAGGGGATTCGACTCCTCGAGGAGAGCCTCGACAAGCTCTCCGGCACGGGGCAGCTCTTCCTCGAGGCCCAGCATCTGCGTTCACTGGCCCAGGCCCAGGTGAGGATGGACGACCACGAGGCCGCCAGAGCGACCCTCGACCGGGCAGAACGCCTCTGTGTCGAGGCCGACCTTCCAGACATCGCGGTCGAGCTGAAGTCGATCCGGGCCCTCGTCCATCTGGTCAGAGGAGAGCTGCCAGCGGCCGTGGCTGCTGCCCGGAGAGCGGTAGCCGAGGTGACGCCGGGCGTCGACCGCCCTTATCTGGTCCATCATCGTCATGCCCTGGCGGCACAGGCCGCAGGCCAAGTCGCTGAGGCACGTCAGGCCGCGCTCCGGGCCGAGGAGCTCCTCGAGTCGGCGCTGGAAGGTTTGTCTCCGGAGGCATATCGCACCGCAATTGACCGTGTCCCCGAGCATCGCGCCGTCCTCGACGCCGCCGTCCGCTTCGCTCCGAGCACGGTGCAGGCGATGGTCCCGGCTGTGGAGGCGCCGATCGGCCGGCCTCTCGACGACTGCGACCTCCGGCCCGTCACCTGGACCGTTATCCATCCTGAAGACGAGATGATCGGGTCGCCGGTCGAGAGACGCCGCCGGCGTGTCCTGCGCCTTCTCGGGGAAGCGGAGCAGGCTGGTGCCAGCCCCTCCATCGACCAGTTGGCCGAGGTGCTGGGCGTGAGCGGATCCACGGTGCGGCGGGACCTCGATGCGTTGCGGCGGAGCGGTCATCGGGTGATCACCCGAGGCCGGCGCCGGGTGTCATGACCGAAGGTGACGGCTGACCCAGCCATTCTCTGAGACAGCTCATAGACGGCCCCTCCGCATAGTCGACTCACAAAGCAGTCGGGCTAAGGAGGTCCTCCATGCGTCGTCGTCTCATCACCATCGCTCTGGCGGTTGCCAGTGCCCTTGCGTTTGCCCTACCAGCGCTCGCATCCGAGAGCTTCATGAGTTGAACCGGTGCCGGCACTAAGCCGGAATGAAAGTTCGCGTCAGCCTCGTCGGGTGGGACCACCACGACCACAAGATCCGACGACCGAGACGTTGCCGGCCCCACTGCGTCGATTGTCGGCCTCGAGGTCACCGCTATACGTCGA
>JAHWLC010000247.1 GCA_019347585.1 Actinomycetota bacterium
CACCGCGGCCTACCCGGAGCTGCACCCGCTCCACGACCAGGTGGTGGCCCTGGAGGCGATGGTCGACGGCGAGATAGTCGCCTTTGACGAGGGCGTTCCCTCTTTCCAGAGCCTGCAGCAGAGGATGCACGTCCGCGATCGACGCCGCATCGAGCAGCTGATGAAGAGCGTCCCGGTGAGCTTCCTGGCGTTCGACCTGCTCTACGTCGACGGCGAAGACCTGACCGGGAAGCCGTGGACCGAGCGCCGCCGGCTCCTCGAGGAGATGCTGGTTCCCTCGGAAACGGTGCAGCTCTCGCCAGTGGTAGAAGGCGACGGGACCGCCCTCTTCCGCGCCGCCTCCGACCAGGGCATGGAGGGGATAGTGGGCAAGAGGCTCGACTCGCGGTATCAGCCGGGAGCCCGCTCCCGCGATTGGCTCAAGGTGAAGGTCACCTTCGACGCCGACGTGGTGGTCGCCGGCTGGACGGAGGGGGAGGGGCGTCGCGCCGGCACGTTGGGGTCGCTGATCATGGCTGTCTACGCCGAGGGGGACCTCAGGTACGTGGGGAACGTCGGCACCGGTTTCGACCGCCGCGCCCTGGCCGATGCCCTGGACCGGCTGAAGCAGCTCGAGGAGAGGGAACCGCCGTTCCCTCTCGAGGTGGTCCGCTCCCGACCGGAGCTGCGACGGGCGCATTGGGTGGAGCCGTCACTGGTGGCGCGGGTGGAGCACCGCCAGCTCACCTCGGCGGGTCGTCTCCGCGCCCCCTCGTTCCAGGGCTTTCGGGAGGACAAGACGCCGGAGGAGTGCACGTTCGCCCAGCTCGCCGAGGAGGCCGCGGCCGGCGCCGGCTGACACCGCAGATGATCTGCACGCTCCACCTGGATGTTTGCCATGCAGCAGGTGGGGTACATGAAGTCTTGCCAATCGGAAGCGGTGGAAGCCGGCATGGCTGGGACAATTCTCATCACCGGGGGAGCCGGTTTCATCGGGGCCCACCTGGGCGCCGAGCTGCTGGACCATGGGTATCGGGTCCGCGCCCTCGATTCGTTGGACCCCCAGGTCCATGGTGACGGCCGGCCACCCTCGTACCTGCACCCGGAGATAGAGCTGGTCGTCGGCGATGTCGCCGACCGGGAGGCGGTGCGGCGGAGTTTGCGAGGCATCGACGCAGTGATCCATCTCGCGGCGCGGGTCGGGGTGGGTCAGAGCATGTACGAGGCGGCGTCCTACACACGGGTGAACTCCTACGGGACTGCGGTCCTGCTGGAGACGCTCATCGACAACCCGGTGGAGAGGCTCGTGGTCGCCTCGAGCATGAGCATCTACGGCGAAGGGCTCTACGTCGACCCTGACGGCAAGTCGCGGGAGGACTCCCGACGAGACCACCGCCGCCTCTCCCAGGGCCGTTGGGAGCCCGCGGGGGAGTCGGGCGAGCGGCTGCGGCCGGTGCCAACCCCGGAGTGGAAGCGCCCCGACCTGGCGTCCGTCTACGCCCTGGGCAAGTACGACCAGGAGCGACTGGCGCTCATGTTCGGGGACAACTACTCGGTGCCTGTGGTGGCACTGCGGCTCTTCAACGTCTACGGCCCCCATCAGGCCCTGTCGAATCCCTACACCGGAGTCCTCGCCATCTTCTCCAACCGGCTCGCCGGCGGGCTGCGCCCTCTCGTCTTCGAGGACGGCCTCCAGCAGCGAGACTTCGTGCACGTGACCGATGTGGCCCGGGCCTTCCGGCTCGCCCTCGAGTCGGAGGCCGCAGCGGGAAGGGTGCTCAACATCGGGAGCGGAGGAGCCATCACGATCGCCGCCCTCGCCCGAATGATGGCCGCGGCCATGAGCCGGGACATCTCACCAGAGATCACCGGCCGCTACCGGAGCGGCGACATCCGCCATTGCTTCTGCGACACGACCAAGGCTGCCGAGACGCTGGGCTTCCGCGCCACGCAGGACTTCACCGAAGGCTTGGCGGAACTCGCCGAATGGGTCGCGCAGCAGACCGCCGATGGGGGCTCCGGCGTCGGTCTCGGGCAGCAGGCGCGTGCGCGGGTGGAAGTCCCACCCGACGATCAGGATCGAGCGCGCGGCCCTCGCCATCGCCGCCCGCGCCGCACGGAAATAGGTCTCGGCATCGACGACGAACGCGACGCGCCGAGCCCGCTCGACGCGCCAGCAGTTGTCGCCGCGGGCGATGATCCCGTCGGAGCCGGAGCCGCTGCGTGGTCTCATCGTGCCCCCTCCGGCTGCGGCCGACGACGCGCGCGTGGCCGGCGCCGACCGTTCCTACTCCCCCTGCCTCGCGGACCTTCAACCGGCCTTGCCCACGGCGCACGCTTCCCGGCCTCGGCGGCGCGCCTTCCCGGAGCGCACAGCGCTACCGGTGCGGGGCGCTCCCGCGTCAGGCGGACGTGCCGGCGCGGGGCAGCGTCAGCGTCACGCA
>JAHWLC010000248.1 GCA_019347585.1 Actinomycetota bacterium
CGTAACTCAGACGACTAGGCAGGGGATTTGTCCACCGATTCCATCCAGATCCGGGGAGCCCGTGAGCACAACCTGAAGAACCTCACGGTCGAGCTCCCCCGCAACAAGCTCATCGTGTTCACCGGCCTGTCCGGCTCCGGGAAGTCCTCGCTCGCCTTCGACACCATCTATGCCGAGGGCCAGCGCCGCTATGTGGAGTCGCTCTCCGCCTACGCCCGGCAGTTCCTGGGGCAGATGGACAAGCCAGACGTCGACTTCATCGACGGTCTCTCACCTGCCATCTCCATCGACCAGAAGACGGCTTCGCGCAACCCGCGTTCCACGGTGGGCACCGTCACCGAGGTGCACGACTATCTCCGTCTCCTCTACGCCCGCATCGGCATTGCCCACTGCCCCAAGGACGGGACGCCGGTCGCCCGACAAACGCCACAACAGATCGTCGACCGGATACTCGAGCTCGACGAGGGGGCCCGCTTCCAGGTGCTGGCGCCGGTGGTCCGTGCGCGCAAGGGCGAGTACGAGGGTCTGCTCAAGGATCTCGCCAAGCAGGGGTTCGCCCGGGCCCGGATCGACGGGGAGGTGAGAGATCTCACCGAGGAGATCAGGCTCGACCGCTACTACCAGCACACCATCGAGGTGATCGTCGACCGGCTGGTGCGAAAGGAGGGGATCAACCAGCGGCTCACCCAGTCCCTGGAGACCGCCCTGGCACTCACCGAGGGTGTCGCCGACATCGAGATAGAGGACGGGCCGACCCTCACTTTCTCTCAGCATCTCGCCTGCTCGGTGTGCGGGCTCAGCTTCGAGGACCTCCAGCCGCGCAATTTCTCCTTCAACAGCCCATACGGGGCGTGTCCCGAGTGCTCCGGAATCGGGACCCGCTACCAGGTCGACCCGGAGCTGGTGGTGGCGGACCCCAGCCTCTCCCTGGCCGAGGGGGCGATCCCGATGTGGTCGTCGCGCCGGATGCGCTACTACCACCGCCTCCTCTCCAGCCTGGCCGAGGTTCTCGGCTACTCGATGGATACCCCGTGGGGGGACCTGCCCGCGCAAGTGAGGGAGAAGATCCTCTACGGCACGGGGGAGGAGAAGTTCACCGTCGAGTACGTGAATCGATTCGGCAGGAAGCGCCGGTGGGAGGCCCGGTTCGAGGGGGCGATCCCTTTCCTAAACCGGCGTCATGAGCAGGCGGAGACCGACTCGGCCCGGGAGTACTACCAGGAGTACATGGCCGAGGTCCCCTGCGACGTCTGCCGGGGAGGCCGGCTCAACCCGGTGGCGCTGGCGGTGACCATCGACGGCCGCAACATCGCGGAGGTCTCCGATCTCAGCCTGGGAGACGCCCAGGAGTTCTTCGAGTCGCTCGAGCTGGACGAGCGCTCTGCGCACATCGCCGAGCAGGTGTTGAAGGAGATCAAGGCTCGGATCAAATTCCTCCTGGACGTGGGGCTCGACTACCTGACGCTGTCCCGCACCGCAGCCACGCTGGCCGGGGGAGAGGCACAGCGAATCCGCCTCGCCACCCAGATCGGCTCGGGACTGGTCGGCGTGCTCTACATCCTCGACGAGCCCTCCATCGGCCTCCACCAGAGAGACAACCAGCGGCTCATGGAGACCCTGCTGCGGCTGCGGGATCTGGGCAACACCCTGATCGTGGTGGAGCACGACGAGGAGACGATCCGCATCGCCGACCACATCGTCGACATCGGCCCCGGGGCCGGGGAACATGGCGGAGCGATCGTCGCCGAGGGGACGGTGGAGGACATCACCGGCGATCCGGACTCCCTCACCGGCGACTACCTGGCAGGCCGTCGCCAGATCGAGACCCCGCTCATCCGGAGGGAGGGCAGCGGGGAGAGCATCGTGGTCCTGGGCGCGTCGGAGCACAACCTGCAGGGAGTGGACGTGGAGTTCCCCCTCGGTGTGTTCACCGCGGTCACCGGGGTGTCCGGATCGGGGAAGTCGACCCTGGTCGAGGAGATCCTGTGGAAGGCGCTGGCCCAGAAGGTGAATCGGGCGCGGGTGGTGCCGGGGCGACACAAGCGAGTCGAGGGCATCGAGAACATCGACAAGGCGATCGATATCGACCAGTCGCCGATCGGGCGCACCCCCCGGTCCAACCCCGCCACCTACACCAAGCTGTTCGACCACATCCGGGCGCTGTTCTCCCAGACCCCCGAGGCACGCGCCCGCGGCTACAAGCCGGGCCGGTTCTCGTTCAACGTCTCCGGAGGCCGATGCGAGGCATGCAAGGGTGACGGCACGATCAAGATCGAGATGCACTTCCTCCCCGACGTGTACGTGCCGTGCGAGGTGTGCGGGGGGAAGAGGTACAACCGGGAGACGCTGGAGATCCTGTGGAAGGGGCACAACATCTCCGACATCCTGCAGATGTCGGTGGAGGAGGCTCTCGACTTCTTCT
>JAHWLC010000249.1 GCA_019347585.1 Actinomycetota bacterium
CCAACGATGAACTCGGCCTCCCCGACTACCTGGAAGGAGGGATGGAAGAGGGGTGCCGCGTCATCGAGGCTCTTCACCCATATGTGCAAAGGGATCTGGATGACTTCGGCGATGAGGATCATCAGCACGGCCTGTTTCCGCGCCGAGCCGGTCAGGACCAGACCGGCGATGGCCGCCAGGATCACCAGGATGAAATCGGGACCGGCAGTGGGTCCGAACATCCACCACAACGCGATCGCCAAAGTCGAGTCGAGATACACCGCGCAGAGCACACGCTGATCGGGCTTCACCATCGGAGGCACCCAAAGTGAGACGGCCAGCGTGGCGAACATCACCACGAGGCGCAGGTCCATGCCGATGAGCCACCCGACAGCGACCAGCCCCAGGGACACGCGCAAGATCCAGGCGCGTGCGCGCAACACCCGGTGACCGGTGCCGTCAAAGAAGTCTGGCTCCGAGGTCACCGACATCAATCGGCAATTCGACCTCAGATCTTCAAGCCGGTCAGCAGGTCCGTGGCCTCATTTTCCAGATGAGGACCGCAGCGGCCATCGAAACCAGGGCTGCGGCCACGGCGAGCGGGCGGCGCCACGAGCGGGATACGGCGAGGTCGCCTTCCAGCGATGACATCACCCGCCACTCCAGGTCGAGGGGGGCGCGCTCGACCATTCCGGTGAGCACCTTCATCTCGCGGGCCGTCTTCACCTTGGCGACATGTCGGGCCTGGCAACGGAGACACCGGTCGACGTGGGCGCGGAGAGGGCGAGCCGTCGAAGCGCCCTCCGCCGCTGCGTTGGCCAGGAAGGGCGCTGCCACCTCGCATACGAGCTTCACGACACCCGCTCCAGGTCGCGGGCCAGCCTGGCCCGGGCACGGTGGAGCCTCACCTTCGCCGCCGTCTCCGAGATGCCGAGCGCCGCGGAGATCTCTGCGTGGCTCCATCCATATATGTCCTTGAGCACGACCACCTGGCGTTGTCCGGCGGAGAGGCGGTCGAGAGCCGACCTCAACCGATCCCTCAGCTCCAGGTTCTCGCCGGCGAACACCGGATGGCTCGAGTCTGCGGGTGCAGCCAGATCGTGGAGCTCGTCGATAGACGGCGCCGCATGGCGACGAGCCCTCTTCTGGTGCGTCCATGAGGTGTTGACCGTGATCCGGTAGAGCCAAGTCGACAGCTGGGCCTCGCCCCTGAACCGTGGCAGACCCCGCCAGGCGCGGATCAGCGTCTCCTGGGCCACGTCTGCGGCCAGATGCGGGTCGCCGACCAATCGTCTCGCCAAGGTGTACACCTCGTCCTGGTGAGCCCTGACCAGGGCGGCGAACGCCGCTCGGTCGCCGCGACGCGCCCGGTCGATCAGCTCTCGTTCAGTCGTCCTTCCGACCTCATCCCTGTCGGGAGGGTTACCCATGGGCCCGCTCGATTCGACCGGTGAGATAGTCGGTGTCGTCATCGGCAATGCTGACCATGGCCATGTCCCCTTCGGTGGTGACGCGGACTTCTGCGGGCCGGGCCGGCAGCATCGGGTTGCGGAAGCGAACCTTGGCCGACACCAGAGGCCGGGGCCGGTCGATGTGGCCGTCGACCGCGGCGAAGGCCCAGGACGCTTGGAGCAGCCCGTGAACGACCACCCCGGGAAAGCCGGCGGCCACCGCGGCGTCGTGGTCCCAGTGGATCGGGTTCCAGTCACCGGTGGCGGCGGCATATCGGATCAGGTCGGCCCGGGAGGCCGCAACCTGGCCGGGGCGGGGATCCCCCCGATAGGCATGCTGAGGCTCGGGGCGCTCGTAGTCGGCCGATGCGGGGATCGACTCCCCGGAGAGGATGAAGACGGAGGAGCCCCGCATAACCGGCTCACCCCCCTCGGTCGCCTCCATGTCGAACACCACGAAATGGGTACCGCCCCGTTCCCTCACCCTGGACACGGTGCCGCCCACCTCGAGTAGCGACCCGATCTTGATGGGGCTCTGCCAGGAGAAGGACTGCTCCCCATGGACGACGAACCGATCACTGACCTGGTCGAGCAATTCTGGGGCCACGACGAAGAGGGCGGCGGCGGCGAAGCCTGGTGGCGCCGACTCACGCCACAGAGCCGGATCGTCGCCGGTGATCTCGACGAAATCGGCGACGATATCGGCGGAGATCCGCTTCGGATTCGGACCGTACGAGCGTCCTTGCAGCGATGAGACGTCCACTCCTGGCCACGCTAATGCGCCACGAGTGGCCGATCCCGACCGAGGGGCTGCTAGCTCAGCGGGTCTCCCGGTGGGCGGTGTGCTCCCGGCACCACCGGCAGTACTTCTTCAGCTCCAGCCGTTCCTGGGTATTCGACTTGTTCTTGGTCGTGACGTAGTTGCGCCGCTTGCAGACGGTGCAGGCGAGCGTCAACGGCGGTCTCTTGTCGGA
>JAHWLC010000024.1:0-1641 GCA_019347585.1 Actinomycetota bacterium
ATCATCAGCGCTGATCGAGCGGTGAGTCAGGGCCAGGGCGAGGAGATCCGGCCGCTCGAAGCGATGACCGAGTCTCTCCTCGAGGGCCGTCATCCCAGCAGGGCGGCGAGACGGCCGGGGAGGTCCCTCTCCGCCCCATCCGATGCCATGGAGAGGGCATTGCGGATCGCGACCCGAGAGGAGCTGCCATGGGCGATCACCGCCACGCCTTTCACCCCGAGGAGTTGGGCTCCACCATATGTCTCCCAGTCGAGCCTCTCCTGCACCTCGGCCAGAGCGGGCATGGCCTGTTCCTTCACCTCGGCGGGCAGCCCATGAAGTGCCTCGAGGAAGTATCCGGCGACCAGCTTGACCGCGCCCTCGGTCGTCTTGAGGAAGACGTTGCCCGAGAACCCGTCGGTGACGATGACGTCGACCTTGTCGGTGGCGACGTCCCGGCCCTCCACGTTGCCCACGAAGCGAATGGGAGCCTTCTCCAGGAGGTCGAAAGCCGCCTTGTCCAGCTCACGGCCCTTGCCCTTCTCCTCCCCGATGGAGAGCAGCCCGACCCGGGGACGCTCCACCCCGAGCAACACCTCGGCTGCCACCGACCCCATCACCCCGAACTGGGCGAGATGCTCCGCCCTCACCTCCGGGTTGGCGCCCGAGTCGAGGACCAACGTCGGCGAGCCGGGGGTGGGGAAGATGGTCGCGATCGCCGGGCGTGAGACCCCTTTGAGTCGGCCCATCACGATGGCGGCCGCCGCCATGGCGGCTCCGGTGGAGCCGGCGGAGACGAATCCGGCGGCTTTGCCGAAGGCGACGAGCTTGACCGCGACGCTGATCGAGGAGTCGGGCTTGTCCCGCAGGGCCCGCGCCGGGTCGTCGGCCATGCCGATCACGTCGGGGGCGTGGATCACCTCGATATCGACGTCGTGACCGTCTAGCTCGGCTTCGAGCATCTCGCTGTCCCCGACCAGGATGACCTCGACCCCGCGGACTGCAGCCTCAACGGCCCCGGCGACCGTCTCCTTTGGGGCGTTGTCCCCGCCCATCGCATCGAGGGCGATGCGTGCCAACGTTGCTATTCGGTCTCGATGACTTCGCGGCCGGCGTAGGTGCCGCACTCACGGCAGGCGCGGTGGGGCAGCTTGGGCTGGCCGCATCGCTCGCAGGCGACCGGCCTCGGGGCGTGCACCTTCCAGGCCGCCTTGCGGCTCCTGGTGCGCGAACGCGACATCTTCTTCTTGGGCACCGCCATGTCGGGCACTCCTCGTCAGGAATCGAACAGCTCCCTGAGAGCGGCGAACGGGGAGTCTGACTCGTCCCAATGGCCGTCGCAGGGGTCTTTATTCAAGTCGGTCCCACAGACTGGGCAAAGTCCCTTGCAGTCCGGCGAGCACACGGGTGCCGGTGGGATCGCGAGGGAGAGCTCGTCGGTGGCCGGCCCGGCGAGGTCGACCGTTCCCGCCACGATGGCGTAGCCGTCCTCGTCGGGCACCCTGGAGAAGTGCTGCGACCCCTCCACCTGGAGGTCCCCGGTCCACTCGTCGAGACAACGGGCGCAAGTGAACGAGACGGGCGCTTTGGCCCGGTACGCGGCGCGGACCCCGTCGACCGTCCCCACTATCGATCCCTCCACCTCGATGGGCCCCTGGCCCA
>JAHWLC010000024.1:1737-9730 GCA_019347585.1 Actinomycetota bacterium
GAGATCCCCGGTCCACTCGTCGAGACAACGGGCGCAAGTGAACGAGACGGGCGCTTTGGCCCGGTACGCGGCGCGGACCCCGTCGACCGTCCCCACTATCGATCCCTCCACCTCGATGGGCCCCTGGCCCACCGAGTCGCCGACCCTCAAGGCGACATCCGCCGTGCCTGAGAATTGGCGGCGGCGCTCGGGGTGGCCGATCAGGTCGTCGATGGTGACGACGAGGCCGGCCTGCTTCACCTCACACCGGGACGTCGGGAGGCTTGGGCCGTGACCTGTGAAGCTCGTCACGGGCGGCCTGGATGTGGCCGACCATGTCGACGAGCAGACTCTGGACACGCCCCAGCTTCTCCTCGATCCCGTCCTCCGTCTCGAGACGGAGGCGTCTCGCCTCGCCCTCCGCCAGGCGGACCAGGAGGTTCGCCTCCTCCACGGCCTCGGCGACGATGGCCGAGTCCGAGACGAGCTCATCCGCCTCGGCCTTGGCCCTATCGATGAGGGCCCGGGCCTTCTCGTTGGTGCGGGCGATGAACGCCTCCCGCTCCCGGACCATCCATCTCGCCGCCCTCAGCTCGTCGGGCAGGGCTGCCTTGAGCTGCTCCAGGAGCCCGAGGAAGAGCTCCCTGTCGACCAGCGCGTTGGAGGACAGCGGCATCGCCTTCGCCACCTCGAGATGGGCCACCATCTCGTCGACGACGTCGACGATGTCCGCCGTCTCCGGCCGCTCGGTGACGTCCACGACGACGTCCGGATCGGGCTTGGTTTCCTGGGTCATGACAATCGCTCCTTCAAAGCCCTATCTACTACATCGGGTACCAGCCCGCTCACCGACCCACCCAGCTTGGCAACCTCTTTCACCAATGACGAGGAAATGAAACCGAATTCGGGTGTGGTGGGCATGAAGACGGTCTCCATGCCGGTCAGATGGCGGTTCATCTGCGCCATCTGGTTCTCGTACTCATAGTCGTCGACGGTGCGAAGCCCCTTCACCACGACGTCGGCGCCGACTTCCCGGGCGTGGGTCACCAGGAGCCCGCCGAAGCTGGTGACCTCCACCCGGTCCCCGTGGACCTCCTCGATCAGCCCGATGCGCTGCTCGGTGCTGAACAGGGGCTCCTTGGCCGGATTGTCGATCACCGCCACAACCACGCGGTCGAAGAGCCCGATGGTCCGCTCCACCACGTCGACATGGCCGTTGGTCGGCGGATCGAAGCTCCCCGGGCACAGTGCCGTCGTCATCAATCCGCACCCTTCTCGTATCGGAAGACCCTGGTGTCCCCGTAACGCCTGTCGGCCAACACCGTCCAGGTTACCGGGGGCTTCGGTGGGCGGTCGTCATGCCGCCGGGACACCACCACCTCTCCCTCCGGCGCGAGCATCCGGTCCAGCATTTCGAAGTCTGCACCGAGGGCGTCGCTGCCCATGTCCCAGGGGGGGTCGATGAAGACCAGGTGAAAGCGGCCCTCGCTCCGGCGGAGATAGTCCTGCACCGTCATCTCCCGGATCTCGCCTCCGAGCCCGAGAGTCTCCACGTTGGAGCGGAGGGCTTGGATCGCCTTGCGCCCGCTCTCGACGAAAAGAGCCGACGCCGCCCCCCGTGAGAGCGCCTCCAGACCGAAGCTCCCCGAGCCGGCGTACAGGTCGGCGACGTCGGCGTCCTCCACCCAGCTCCCGATCGAGGAGAAGATCGCCTCCTTGACCCGGTCGGTGACCGGCCGGGTGCTGGTGGCGTCGGGAGCCCTCAGCCTGCGGCCCCGCGCCTTGCCGGCGATGATCCTCATCTCGGCGTCACGCGATGAACAGCCAATCGACGGTCTCGCCGAGCATCGACGACACCTCCTCGGCGAGCTCGGGGTGATCGGCCAACTCGGGATCGGAGTCGACCAGGCCGAAAGCGTCGCGTCGGGCGGCCACCAGCAGCTCGAGATCGGCCATGATGTCCGCCAGCACCAGGTCGTTCATCCCCGACTGGCGGGTCCCGAAGACCGTCCCGTGGCCCCGGATTCTCAGGTCCTCCTCGGCGAGCCGGAATCCGTCGTTGCTCCCGACCATGGCATCGAGCCGATCCACCGCGTCCTGTGTCGACGCATCGGCGAGCAGCAGACAGGTGCCGGGATGGGAGCCCCTCCCCACCCGGCCCCGGAGCTGGTGGAGCTGGCTCAGCCCGAACCTGTCGGCGTCGAGGATCACCATCACCGTGGCGTTGGGCACGTCGATGCCCACCTCGACCTCGAGACGCTCCGCGTCGAGCTCGCCGGCGCGCAGCGACGCCATCACCTCCTCTTTCTCCCTGGAGGGGAGCTGGCCGTGGATCAAGCCGACCCTCAGGTCGGGCATGAGCAAGGAGAGACGGCGGTGCTCGCTCACCGCCGAAACCGCCTCGACCTTGGGACTGTCCTCGACCAGCGGGCACACCACGAACGCTTGGCGGCCCTCGCCCACCTCCTTCTCGATGTGCTCGATGGCACGCCACTCCTCCGCCTTGGACAAGAGCCGGGTCCTCACCGGGCTCCGGCCCGGTGGCATCTCGTCGATGACGGAGACGTCGAGGTCGCCGTAGAGGGTCATGGAAAGCGTGCGCGGGATCGGAGTGGCGGTCATGATGAGGAGATCGGGCTCGGCGCCATCCGACTTCTCCTTGAGCCGCACCCTCTGGGCCACCCCGAAGCGGTGCTGCTCGTCGATGACCGCCGCCCCCAGCCGGGAGAAGGCGACCCCTTCCTGGATCAGGGCGTGGGTCCCCACCAGGAGGTCGACCTGCCCGGAGGCGACATCGGCTAGGAGCTGGGGGCGGGTGATGCCGCTGTCGTAGTTGGCGGCGGCGGCCGATCCGGTGAGCAGTCCGAGATGGACCGCGGGGTCCTCCTCACCGGAGAACAAACTCTCCATGCCGAGCCGCTCGCCCTCCCCCCTCAGACCCGGGGAGAGCGCAGCCTTGGCGAGCAGGTCGTTGACCCCGAGGTAGTGCTGCTCGGCGAGGACCTCGGTCGGCGCCATGATCGCCGTCTGGTGCCCACCCTCGATCACATCCAGCAGTGACGCCACCGCGACCACGGTCTTTCCCGAGCCGACCTCCCCCTGGAGGAGGCGGTGCATGGGATGGGGGGCGGTGAGGTCGGACCTGATCTCGTCGAGGACTCTGGCCTGGGCCGCGGTGAGCCGATATGGCAGGCGGTCGAGGAAAGGGCCCGCCAGCTCCCCGGTGGGAGCATGGGCGGTCCCCTTCGCCTCCAGGATCATGTGGCGTCTCTTCATCGCCAGGGCCAGCTCGAGACGGAACAGCTCGTCGTAGACGAGGCGCTTTCTCGCCGGGCCGATCTCCTCTCTGCTCTCCGGGAAGTGAATCGAGGCGAACGCCTGATCCCGGTCCATGAGCCCTCGAGCCGCCTTGAACTCGACGGGCAGGGGGTCGTCTATGGGCCGGGAGCGCTTGAGCGCGTTGTGCACCGCGTCCCTGATGATCTGGGGGCTGACCTTGCCCACCTGGGGATGGATGGGGACGATCCGGCCGGTGAGGATCCGCTCTGGTGCCTCGTCCAGGACCTCGGCATCCGGCGTCTTCATCTGCAGGGAGCCGCGGAACCGCTCCACCACCCCGGAGAGGGCCACCCGATCGCCCTCCTTCACCTTGCGGAACGGGTAGTTCTTGGTGAACCAGACCGCCTTGATCTCCCCCGAGTCGTCGCCGATGCGGGCCTCGGTGATCTGGAGGTTGCCCCGGGCCCGCCGGGAGCTGACCGAGCGCACCTCGCCTACCACGGTCACCTCCGGGCCGACCAGGGTCTTGGCGATCGGGGTCACCTCCGTCCGGTCCAGGTAGTCGCGGGGGACGTGATGGAGCATGTCGGCCACGGTGCGGATCCCGGATTTGGCCAGGGTGGCCAGCCGGGAGGAGCCGATGCCCTTGAGCTCGCCCACACTCACCTGGGTGAGACGGCTCAGCGTTGCCATGACCCCGACGGTACCCACGGACTGGGACTTGAACCGGCACCGGCGTTAGCATCCTGAGCACTCATGTCTTACCGCTGCGAGATCTGCGGCAAGGAGCCGAGCTACGGCAAGACCGTCAGCTTCTCCCACAAGAGAGCCAACCGCCGCTGGCTGCCCAATATCCAGAAGATCCGGGTGAAGCACGGGTCCAACACCCGGCGCGCTCGGGTCTGCACCTCCTGCATCCGGGCGGGCAAGGTCGTCAAGGCCTGACTTTTGGACCAGGGAGTCGTCAAGACCTATGACCCGGTGACGGGTGTGGGGGTCGTGGTGCGCGACACCGACAGGAGCGAGATCTTCCTCCGCCCGGGGTCGTTGCGCGGGTCGGTGTTCCGCACTCTCCGCCAGGGTCAACGCATCGTCTTCGAATTCGAGGAAGAGGACGGCCAGGAGTTCATCACCAGGTTGGGCCTGGGACAAGAGGGCTATTGATCGGCTAGTGTCGCCGCCCCTAGAGCGATCGAGGAGGCTCAATTTGGTCCAGGCTTACGTCCTGATCCAGACGGAGGTGGGAAAGGCCGCCGTCGTTGCGGAGGAAGTGCGCGAGATCCCCGGAGTGGACAGCGCCGATGACGTCACCGGGCCCTATGACGTCATCGTCAAGGCCAGCAGCGACGACGTCGACTCCCTGGGCAAGCTGGTGGTGGCGAAGATTCAGGCAGTGGACGGCATCACCCGCACCCTCACCTGCCCGGTCGTCCACCTCTAGTGGGCCACTAGAACCCCTCCCTCAGCCCAGCTTCGAGGCGATGGTCCCCGCATTGGCCAGCGCGGTCCCGTCACTGCCCGCCGTGGAGAAGACCCGCGTCGGAGTCGACTCCGCCTCGGCAAGCATGTCCTCGAAGAGCTCTTTGCGGTCCAGCGGGGGATCGACCCATAGGTAGGCCGCCATCGATCCGGGGATGGTGTTGACCTCGTTGACGAAGATCTCCCCGTCGCGTTCGAGATAGTCGATGCGGGTGATGCCCCTCAGACCGGCGACATCGGCCACCCGGCGGGAGAGACGACTGATCTCGACCGCCAACGCATCGTCGAGACGCGCCGGTAGCTCCCGCCCCGAGCTCACCTCGCCTCCCCAAGCAAGGTATTTCTGGTCGTAGCTGTAGATCCCCTCGGCGGAGCGCGCCGGCTCCTCGACCGCCGAGAGCTGGAACTCCGGGTAGGTGCGCACCGCCACCTGCAGGTCCCGGCTCTTCTCCAGGTAGGGCTCGACGACCGCTCCCCGATCGAAGAACCTGGAGGCCTTCTTCAGGCTGAGGACCGTGGGCCAGTCCCCGGCGACCTCGATGCCGATCGACGAGCCGCCGAACCTCGGCTTGACGATGTAGGGGCCATCGAAATCGGGACCCGGGCTGTCTTCCCGGGGCGGGATCAGGGCTCGGTCCAGGGTGGGCAGGCCCGCCGCTTCCATCGTCGCCCCGAACCCGAACTTGTCCATGCCCACCGCCGAGGTGGTCTGCGATGGCCCCGTGTAGCGGATCCCGGCGAGGTCGAGAGCCCCCTGGAGCGTCCCGTCCTCACCTGGCCCCCCATGGCAGGCTATGAACGCGACGTCGATGGGCAGGGGCTTGCGCTTTTGGACCAGCCCCTCTCCGGGCGTGGCCACGAAAGCGAGGAGACGCGCCTTGCGTGGGGCGCCGTCCAGGAAATCGGAGGCTTCCAGGCCGGGGTCGACCAGATACCAGTCGCCCGATTTCGACCAGTAGACCGCCTGGATGTCGTCGACGGCCCGGGCCACCTGGAGACCGGTGAGGATGGAGATGTCGTGCTCGTCGGATGGGCCGCCGAAGATCACGGCCCGGTTCGCTCTGCTCATGGGTAGTGGTCGGGAAGGTCGTTCTCGTAGAGGACGGCATCGCCGCGGCCCAGGTGCTCCCGGACCCAGGCGACCGCCTCCTCCCGGGACCCGACGACGGTAACCGATGCCGAGCCGCCAGCAGAACCTGCGAGCAATGCGTCGCGGTTGGTCCTGCCCACTATGACCAGGTGATCGGCCAACCGGGCCGCTTCCCGGGCGAAGTCCCGGTTCTCCTGCTGCTGCACCGCGCCGAGCTCGACCATGCCCGGGGTGACCACCGCGGTCTTGCCCCCGGAGCCGAGGCCGACGAGCCGGCTCAGCCCGAGCCGGGCTCCAGCCGGATTGGAGTTGAAGGTGTCGTCGATGATGGCCAGGCCCGAGTCGGCCCGGATCACGGTCTGCCGGTGCTCGGCGGTGGGAAGGTCGCCGAGTCGCCCCGCCATCCGATCGGGGTCGATGCCCAGAGCGAGGCCTATGCCCAGAGCCACTGCCAGGTTGGCCGGGAACGCCCCCGCGGGCGTGGGCCCGAGCGATCGTCCCTCGACCACGACTTCGCCGCCGACCGTCACCCGTCCCCGATCGGCGGTGGAGACCTCGATGACATCCATCGATCCCACCCGCTCCCTGGCCAGAGCGGAGAGGAGCGGGTGGTCGACGCAGATGACCCCCGTCTTCGCCCGGTCCAGGATCTCCGATTTCGCCGCCACGATGGCCTCCTCCGATCCGAACCGCTCGAGATGCACCGGTCCGATGGAGACGATGGCCGCCACGGCGGGCTCCACCCACTCGCAGAGCTCGGCGATCTCCCCCGGCCCATAGGTGCCCATCTCGGCGATGAAGACCTCGGTCCCCGGAGCGAGACCCTCGTTGATGGCGCGGGCCAGGCCCATGCGGTTGTTGAACGACCCGGGGGTGGCCACGGTGCGATGGGCCGACTCCACGAGATGGGCGGTGTAGAGCTTGGTGGAGGTCTTCCCGTAGGAGCCGGTGATGCCCACTACCCGCGGGCCCACCGCGGCCAGCTTCCGCCTCGCCTGCTCCACCCAGCGCGCCCCCAACGCCCTCTCTACCGGCTGAAGGACGAGGAGGCCGAGATCGACCAGCCCCGGTAAGGCGAGGAGGCCGGCCGCGGCCAGCACCGGGATCCTCCCAATCCCGGCCGCCACCAACAGCGAGGCGAAGAGGCCGGCCGAGAAGAGCGCCAGCCGCCGCAGCCGCCGGGTCCAGGCCAGTGGCGAGGTCGCCCCTCTCACGGGGAGACCCAGTGGGCCCGCCTGGGCGACAGGCACCGCGAAGCCGGCCCAAGCGGTGAATATGGAACCGGCCACGCCGAGGACCGCGACGCCCGCCAGCGACAGGTTTGCCGGGGTCACCGTCCACCAGCGCCACGCGAACCGGCTGACCGAGCCGGGGAGGTAGTGCTCGCGTTGGGCGATTCGCAACCAGCGCAGCCCGGCGGGGACTGCGGCAACGGCGCAGGCCGCGATGAGCAACCAGATCACCGCATCATCTCCTCAACGGCCTCCCTCAGCCTCTGCGGACGCTCGCTGGGAAGATGGTGCCCGACCCCGGGGATGATCTCCAGGCGAACCGCTACCCCGGCTCGCTCCATGATCTCCCGGGCGTCCCTGGCCGTACCCGGCGGCACCTCCCGGTCCTCCTCCCCCCACAGGAGCGTCACCTCGGAGCGTATCCCCTCCAATTCGTCCCGATAGTCCTCGTTGACCACCTTGACCAGGATGTCGCGCATCGCTCCCGACACGGCCCGATAGTCGGCCGACCCCCTCTTTCGCTTCTCTGCTTCGAGCCGCTCGTCGGAGACGATCCCCCACCGGTTGAGGGCGCGGACGAGTCGATAGGCGAGGACCGGCGGGGCCGAAGGAGTCCTCCGCACCAGAGGCACCCCGCTGAGGACGAGGGGCCCGATCCGATCCGGGGACGAGGCGGCGAGGCAAACCGCCACCCGGCCCCCGAAGGAATGGCCCACGACCACCGGAGGGGCTTCGAACAGATCCAGGGCCGGGGAGACGAGACGGGCGTAACCGTGCGCTCCCATCGCCTCTACGGGGGGCGGGGAAGCCCCGAACCCGGGGAGGTCGAGGGAGAGGGCGTCGAGACCCTCCAGGGCGGACCCGAAGTCGGCTCCTCGGCGCCCCCAGCCGTGCAGCGCCAGGATTCGGAGCGTCCCGGAACCGAGACGTTCCG
>JAHWLC010000250.1 GCA_019347585.1 Actinomycetota bacterium
GATCTCCACTCCCTGGGAGCGGTAGACCTCCTGAACCTGGTCGACCAGATACTGCTGGGTGGCCCGGACGCCACGCACCTCGAGGACCTCCTTCGGGTCGAGCGGGCCCTCGGTGAGCTGTGCGCCGGCCTCGACCTCCTGGCCGTCGGCGACACGCAGCTTGGCGAAGCGCGAGATCGAGTAGACGGCCTCGTCGTCGCCGTCGCTGACGACGAGACGACGGCCCTCGTCGTCGTCGATGTGGCGGACCTTGCCCGTCATCTCCGAGATGACCGCCTTGCCCTTGGGGGTGCGGGCCTCGAAGAGCTCGACCACCCGGGGCAGGCCATGGGTGATGTCCTCGCCGGCGACACCACCGGTGTGGAAGGTGCGCATGGTGAGCTGGGTGCCCGGCTCGCCGATCGACTGGGCGGCCATGATGCCCACGGCCTCACCGGTCTCCACCAGCCGGCCCGTGGCCAGCGAGAGGCCGTAGCAGGACTGGCAGACCCCGCCCCTGGTGTCACAGGTGAGTGGGGAGCGGACCCGGACCGACTCGACGTCGGCCAACTGGATCGCCTGAAGCTCCTTGGACGCGATCAGGGTGCCGGCGCGTAGCTTCTCGTCGTCCTCGGTGGCGACCAGGGAGCGGCCCTCCTTGAGATCGTCGGCGAGGAGCCGGCCGTAGACGCGGGAGCGGAGGTTTCTGATCTTCTCGCCCCGCTCGTCCAGCACGCGGATCACGATCCCGCGGTCGGTCTCGCAGTCCTCCTCGAGGATGATCATCTCCTGGGAGACGTCTACCAGGCGCCGTGTCAGGTATCCCGAGTCGGCGGTCCGGAGGGCGGTGTCGGCGAGCCCCTTTCTCGCCCCGTGAGTCGAGATGAAGTACTCGAGCACGGACAGGCCCTCTCTGAAGTTGGAGATGATCGGCCGGGGGATGATGTCGCCCTTGGGGTTGGCCACCAGGCCGCGCATCCCGGCGATCTGACGGACCTGCATCATGTTCCCCCGGGCGCCCGACCCCACCATCATGTCGAGGGGGTTGAACTGCTCCGACTTGAGGCTGGCCTTCATGGCGTCGGTCACCTTCTCGGTGGCCTCGGTCCAGATCTCGATCAGCTCCTGGCGACGCTCGTCATCGGTGACCACGCCCTTGGCGAACAGGTTCTGCACCTTCTCGGCGCGCTCTTCGTACTCGGCGAGAATGCCCGCCTTGTCCTCGGGGGTGCGGACGTCGTCGAGCCCGATGGTGAGCCCGGCCTTGGTGGCGTAGCGGAAGCCGAGGTCCTTGATCCCGTCCAGGGCCGCAGCCACCTCCGAGCGAGGGAATCGCTCGATGATGGTCTCGATCAAGAGCCTGATGTCGGACTTGATTACCGGGATGTTTACGTAGGGGAACCCATACGGCAGCGCCTGGTTGAGCAGCGCCCGTCCCAGCGTCGTCTCGGTGAGCACACCGGGCTCCACCGGCTCGTCGGCGACCAGCTTGCCCAGCGTCGCTCGGAGGTCGGTGTGGACGTCGGGGTCGCCGGCGAGCTCGCCGAGCCGGAGCTTGATCGGAGCGTGGAGCGAGAGCTCCCCGATCTCGTGGGCCATCACGGCCTCGTCGATATCGGAGAAGTGCCGGCCCGCTCCCTTGGCGTCCTCCACCGTCTCGGAGAGGTAGAAGACGCCGATCACCATGTCCTGTGACGGGGTGACGATGGGTCGGCCCGAGGCCGGGGAGAGCACGTTGTTGGTGGAGAGCATGAGCACCCTCGCTTCCGCCTGAGCCTCCGCGGAGAGGGGGAGGTGCACCGCCATCTGATCGCCGTCGAAGTCGGCGTTGAAAGCCTCACACACCAGCGGGTGGATCTGGATCGCCTTGCCCTCGACCAGCACCGGCTCGAACGCCTGGATGCCGAGGCGGTGCAGGGTGGGGGCGCGGTTGAGGAGCACCGGGTGCTCCTGGATCACGTCGCTGAGCACGTCCCAGACCTGGGGACGCTGCCGCTCCACCATCCGCTTCGCCGCCTTGATGTTCTGGGCCAGGTCCAGGTCGACCAGCCGCTTCATCACGAACGGCTTGAACAGCTCGAGCGCCATGATCTTGGGCAGGCCACACTGGTGCAGCTTGAGCTGGGGCCCGACGACGATCACCGAGCGGCCCGAGTAGTCGACGCGCTTGCCCAGCAGGTTCTGGCGGAACCGGCCCTGCTTGCCCTTGAGCATGTCGGAAAGGCTCTTGAGCGGCCGGTTACCCGGACCGGTCACGGGCCGGCCCCGGCGGCCGTTGTCGAAGAGGGCGTCGACGGCCTCCTGGAGCATCCGCTTCTCGTTGTTGACGATGATCTCGGGGGCGCCCAGGTCGAGCAGCCGCTTCAGCCGGTTGTTCCGGTTGATGACCCGCCGGTACAGGTCGTTGAGGTCCGAG
>JAHWLC010000251.1 GCA_019347585.1 Actinomycetota bacterium
CCTGGCGATAGTCACTGGAACTGCCGACCGCTCCGTGCTGGCGGTACACCAGCTTCTCGCCCACAACTACCCGAACACGGTGGTGCTCGGCGTGTCCAGCACCACCCCACAGACCCTTGCCGGCTTCCACCGGCTCGGTATCCCGACGGTGAACGTGGCCCCCGGTGACCAGTGGGCCGACGCCTGGATGCATGCGATGAGGAACTCATGGAACGCCGCCTCGGCCGGATAGCCGGCGTCATCGCCATCGCCCTGGTGCTGGCCCGTCTCGGCAGGCTGCTGCTGGGTGGGGAGGCGATCCCCCAGTGGCCCCTCCTGCTGGTCGCCGCCACCCTTCTCGGGGCTGTCTTCTACTGGATGCTGGTCACCGCCCTCCCCCACCGTCCACTGCTCGCTGCTGCGCTCTTCGGGCTCGGAGGTCTGATGCTCCTGCTGCGGGTGACGGCGCCCGGCACCCTGGCCTGGGGCATCTTCCCCACTGCGGAGACGCTGGCTCCCCTGTCGACGGAGATCGCCGAGGCTATGAGGCTGATCAGGTTTGGCGTGGCTCCGGTGTTCCCCACCGCTGGACTGCTCGCGGTGCTCTCGGTGGTCATGTGGTCGGTCGGCGGGCTTTTCGCCTGGGGAACGACCACCGGCCCGGTTGCGGCGATGTTCCTCCCGCCGTTGACCCTCTACCTCCAGCTCGCCGTCTCCGACCGCTTCCCCGCAGGCCTCACCTGGACCATCGCCTTCCTCGTCGCCGTCGGGATCGGTTTGACCGCGCTGGCCATGCAAAGGGACTCCACCGCGGGACGGGTGCGTGACCGCGAGGGCCGCGCCTTGCCCCGCCGGTCGCCCTACCTGGCGCTGGGCGTCGTCGCCCTGGTGGGGCTGGGGGCCCTGGTGGGCACCGAGACCGCGTCCGGCCTGGTGCCGTCACAGGGATCCCTGGCCTGGCGCAGCGGCGGCACGGGATATGGCACCGGCGGATCCGGCGTAGCCTTCAATCGTCTGGTCGACCTGCGCCAGCGCATCATCAGCCGCACCAACCAGGTCCTGTTCCGGGCGACCCTGGGACCGGAGTCCCCGCCCGGCGACCGGATCTACTGGCGCATGGAGACTCTGGACGAGTTCGACGGATCGGCCTGGCGCCGCGCCAGTGTCTCCTCGAATCCCTATGACCCGGACCGTGGAGTACCCGCCGCCGACGATCTCTATTTCGGCACCGCCGATCTGATCCTCCACCAGGTGCAGATCGACAACCTGCGCGGGGAGGGACTGCTCCCCACCGCCGGCGTCCCTGTCCAGGTCCATCAGGTGACGTCTGGTGACAGCGCCATGCCCCCATCGGCCCTCCTCGTCCTGGGGGACTCGGCGCTGGTGGCACCGTCCGGGCTGCAACGTGGCGCCGCCTACCAGCTGGTGGCGAGCCAGCCCGACGTCGATGCCGATCTGGGCGCCCTCGCCACCGGACCCGACGGTGAGCTCAGCCCCTTGTTCGCGGCTGCGGCCGAGGCCGGAGCGTTCACCGCCGCCCCCGAGCCGCCGCCGCCAGAGACGCCCCCCGCGCCTCGCGACCTGCAGCGGTTCCTGCAGTTGCCCGATGCCTTGCCCTCGGCCATCGGAGACATCGCCCGGGAGCAGACCCGGGGTGCCACCACCGACTTCGAGAGGGCCTGGCTGCTCCAGCACTGGTTCCGTGACAGCGGCGCCTTCCGGTACTCCACGGAGGTGAGCACCGGCCACGACAGCCTCGATCTCGAGGACTGGCTCAGCGACAACACGAGCCGGAACTACCGGATCGGGTACTGCGAGCAGTTCGCCGCCTCGATGGCGGTGCTCGGACGCAGCATCGGCATTCCCAGCCGCGTGGTCTGGGGCTTCACCCCCGGCGTGGTCCAGCCTCAGGAGAACGGCCCGGACGTGATCGTGGTCAGGGACACCAATGCCCACGCCTGGGTGGAGATGTGGATAGGCGGGTTCGGATGGGTCTCCTTCGACCCCACGCCGAGAGGAGAGTTCCAGCCGATCAGCCGGACCGCCGCCTTCGACCCGACCCAGTTCCTGCCCGACGCGAATGATCTGGGGACGATCTCGTCTCCGACCGCCCCCGGGTCGGAACAGAACGGCGACGTCGGCTTCGTCGACGACCCCCCGGTCGGGCTGGGATCGGAGCGGGCGTTCCGTTGGTGGCTTCTCATCCCGCCGCTGCTGGTGCTCATCGCATCGGTGATCCCGGCGGCCAAGGCGGTCCGTCGCAGGAGACGACTCGGGAGGCTGCGCAACGGTGACGTCACCGCGGCCTGGGAGGAGATCATCGATCGGCTCACCGACCTGGGAGAGCCGGTGCCCCCCGCCCAGACCCCCCTGGAGGTGGCCCGGGCCACCGACACCGCATTCGTCGCCCTG
>JAHWLC010000252.1 GCA_019347585.1 Actinomycetota bacterium
CAGGGCGCCGCCGCCGAGATCACCGTGGGAGAGCGGGTCCCGGTGGGAAGCACCGGCGCCACGGTGGTGGATCCGCGGGGGAACAGGGTCAAGGTGTCGGTTGGCGACTCCGAGCCGATCGCCGATCAGGCGGGGTTCTGGATCCTGGAGCGGGAGGGCGAGGAGCCGGTGGAGGTCGCGGTCAACCCGGAGATAGCCGAGTCCGACCTGGCCCCCGTGACCGAGCTACCGGAACTGCGCCCGGCGGTGGCCGCAGAGGACGCCGACACGCAGCCGGCGACCGTGGCCCGCAGCCTCCTCCCCTGGGTGCTCGCCGCCCTCCTCGTTGTGCTCGCTCTCGAGCTCTGGGTGAGCCGCCGCGCCCGCGGCGTTCCCGAGAGGCAGTGGCGCTGGGGGCTCGCCGCCCGTGGTGTGATCGCCGCGCTGGTGGTCGCCGCTCTGGTGAACCCGGTCTTCGCCACCCGCTCCGACCAGGTCACCACGGTCTTCGTCGTCGACGTCTCCGAGTCGATGGGAGCCTCCGTCGAGTCGGCCCGGAGCTGGGTCCAATCCGCCCTCACCGACGCCGGAGCGGGGCAGTGGGCGATCGTGGAGTTCGGGGAAGACGCCCGGCTGTCCACGCCGGTGGGCACCCTGCCCTATCGCCGCGCTCGCGGCGTCTCCCCCGAGTCCACGAACCTGGCCCGAGCGCTCCGCCTCGGCGAGTCGGTCCTCACCGGGGAGACCAAAGAGCGCATCGTCCTGGTCTCCGACGGGCGGGGCAACACCGGCGACCTCTCCGCCGAGATCGACCGGCTGAAGACCCTTGGTGTCGTGGTCGAGGTCCACACCGTCGCCGGTGAGCAGCGCACCGACGCCGCCATCGCCGGCATCGACCTGCCGTCCAGCGTCAACGAAGGCGAGACCTTCCGGGCCACGGTGGAGGTCCTGTCCACCATCACGGGCGACGCCAGCGTCACCCTGCTCAGCGGGGGGCTCGAGGTCGGGGAGCGATTGGTCGGCCTCACCCCCGGGCCCAACTACGTGAGCTTCGATGTCGAGGCGGGGGCCCCCGGGCTCCAGGAGCTGAGTGCGCGGGTGCGCCTTCCCGGGGATGCCGTGGCTGAGAACGACGAGACCCGGGGCGCCGTGGAGGTGCGCGGCCCGGCCAGCGTCCTCCTCGTCGAAGGTGGAGAGGCCGACGCCGGGCTGCTCGAGGAGGCATTGGAGTCCAGGGGGCTGGTAGTGGAGCGGGTCGGCATCGAGGAAATGCCCGGGCTCCAGGACCTGTCCGTCCACCGCGCCGTGGTCCTGGTCGATGTCAGCGCCCGCGACCTCAGCACCGAGAAGATGAACGCACTCGACGGCTTCGTGCGCAACATGGGCAGGGGGCTGGTTGTAGTCGGGGGGACCCACGCCTACGGACTGGGCGGCTATCGGGACACTCCTCTCGAGGCTCTCCTCCCCGTCGATAGCGAGGCCACCGACGCCAAACGCGAGGCCGAGGTCGCCGAGGTCCTGCTCATCGACACCAGCGAGTCGATGGGCGCCTGCCACTGCTCTGAGGACCAGGCCATGGGCGGCCCCGAGGGGGGGCCCAACAAGACCGACATCTCCAAGGCCGCCGCGGTGCGCGCCATCGAGGCCCTGGGATCGGGAGACGAGGTGGGGTTGCTTGCCTTCAGCGGCACCAGCCAGTGGGTCATCCCGCTCCAGGAGTTCCCCGACCGGGAGACCATCGAGAAGGGAGTCGGGTCGCTGCGGCCCTTCGGCGAGACGAGGATCGTGCCCGCCCTCCGCTCCGCCGCCGAGGCCCTGCGCGAGTCGGACAAGGAGCTGAAGCACATAATCCTCTTCACGGACGGCTTCACCTCCGAGCTCGACCTGGGGCCGGACTTCATCTCCGGGAGCCCGTTCGTCGGCGACTTGGTGGAGGAGGTGGAGCTCCTCGCCGAGGAGGGGATCACCGTGTCGGTGGTGGGGACCGGGGAAGGGGCCATCCCGGCGCTCGAGGAAGTCGCCGAGGCGGGCAAAGGACGCTTCTACCCGGGGAGGGACCTCGACGAGATCCCGGAGATCTTCGTCAAGGAGGCCCGTCTCGCCTCCCGGTCCTTCATCAACGAGGGCGAGTTCTACCCGGCGGTGACCTCTACCGCCCCGGCGGTCCGTGACCTCGCCTCCTCGCCGGCCCTGCTCGGGTACGTGGCGACCAGCCCCAAGCCCACCGCCGACGTCCAGCTCCAGGTCGGGGAGTTCTCCGATCCCCTCCTCGCCTCGTGGCGGGTCGGGCTGGGTCAGGTCACCGCATGGACCTCGGACGGCGGCGACCGCTGGGCCGCCAACTGGGCCTCCTGGGACGGCTTCTCCGATTTCTGGTCCGA
>JAHWLC010000253.1 GCA_019347585.1 Actinomycetota bacterium
AGCTCTTCCAACCGGTTCAGCGTGTCCTTGTCTATCACCTCGCCGGTGTCGCTCACCTTCTCGTCGGCGTGGGCCACGAGGACCTCGGGGTCCATGACCATGGGGCAGTCGTTGTAGATGAGCGTGTCCCTGAGCTGTTCCTGGGCGCGTGCCGTACCGAAGCTGCCCGGAGTGGCCCCCATGACCGCCACCGGCTTGCGGTTCAACGGAGCATCGCCCGGCGGGCGGGAGGCCCAGTCGAGGGCGTTCTTCAGAACGCCGGGCACGCCGTGCTGGTACTCGGGAGTGGCGATGAGGAGGGCGTCGGCTTCCCGGATCTTCTCTTTGAAGCGGGCGACCGGCGCCGGGTCGCCCTCGGCTTCGAGGTCGGCGTCGTAGGCAGGGATATCGCCGATGTCGGCGATCTCGACGTTGATGCCGTCGCCGGCGAGGTCTCTGGCCGCCTCCAGGAGCGACATGTTGTAGGAGTCGTCCCGCAGGCTGCCTGCGATACCGAGGATCTCCAGTGTCTTTTCCATGTCACTACACCTGGCAGGAACTACCCGATCGGCGAGCACCACAAACCGCCGTGCCCGCTCACCCCCCGAGCAGCATGTCTCTCAGCTCCGCCGCCTCGCGGGGGGCGTGACCATGAGCGTCGTTGTCGAAGTAGACGTAGACGTCCCGCTCCTTGCGTGGGGGCGGCTTGGCATCCGAGATCCGCCTGGCGTCGTCGGGCTGCTCACCGCTGCGCCACCGTTCGATGCGATCCGCCCAGTTCCGCAGCGACTCCTCCCCGTACTCGCTGGCGTAGAGCTTTCGCGGCCCGTGCAGCCGCAGGTAGACGTACCCGGCGGTGATCTCCTCCAGGTACGGCCACTCCGAGGAGTGGGAGAAGGCCAGCGCGACCCCGTGCCGGCGCAGAATCCCGGCGGTCTCGGGAACGAGGTAGCTGTCATGTCGAACCTCGAGGGCGTGACGGAGCCGATGGTTCTCCTCCCCGCCATGGCTGGCAACCTCCACGCGATCATCGTGATCGCGGGCAAGTCGTGCGGCGGCGTCGGTGTCCTTGGGAAGCAGTTCGAGGAATCCTTCGATCCGGTCGGGGTCGAAGCGAAGACTGCCGGATAGCTGCCACAGGATCGGCCCCAGCTTCTCCCGCAACTCGAGGATGCCGGAGGCGAAGAAGTTGGCCAGGGCCTGTCGGGCATCGGAGAGCTTCTTGTTGTGGGTTATGTACCGGCTCCCCTTCACCGAGTATCGAAACCCCCGGGGCGCAGCCTGGTACCACTCCCGGCAGGCTTTGGGGGTGGTGAGCCGATAGAAGGTCCCGTTGATCTCCAGGGTGTCGAACTGATCGGCGGCATATGAGAGCTCGTCTCGCTGGCGGAGATCATCGGGGTAAAAGGAGCCTCGCCACTCCTTGTAGCTCCAGCCCGAGGTGCCGATCCTGATCGCACCCACTGCTACTCGAATTGCTGCTGGTGCCGGGCGCAGACGAAGGTCGGCCTGCCCGAGACCTCCATCCTCTCCAGCGTCCCCCCGTCGCGGGGGCAGCTCGCACCCTCCTCGCGGTGGGGGAGCAGCCAGTCGTCGGGCATGTCCTCGGGGTTGGCCCTGGCGTCGATCGCCCCCTCCATCACCTCGTGCATGGCGTCGAAGAGGCGGTCGACCGACTCTTGGTCCAGGCTCCCGGCTTCGTGCTCGGGATGGACCCCCGCGTGGAACAGGATCTCGTCCACGTAGACATTGCCCAGGCCGGCGATGACGTTCTGCGACATGAGGGTGGCCTTGACGCCTCCCCGCCTCTCCGCGATCAGGCGGCGAAATCGCTCGCGGTCGAGATCCCACAGAGCGTCGGGACCGAGATCGTGTTCACCTATGAACTCCTCCACGTGCTCGACCCAGGAGATCCCACCGAGCTTGCGGACGCACACATATGCCAGGTGTGAGCCGTCGGAGAAGTCGATGCGGAGCTGGGTGTGCTCCGGCTCCTCGCCTTCGGAGTAGGCGGCGAGATAGCCGGTCATCCCGAAGTGGAGACGGAGCCAGCCCCGGCCGCCGGCTCGCAGGAAGAGGTGCTTGCCATGACGGTCGGTCTCGCCCAACTCGGCGCCGCGGAGACGATTCCGGATGTCCTGGGGCGACACCTCCTCGACCATCTTCTCACGCAGCATCACGTCCTCGATCGGCCGGTGGAGCGAGGTGGCGTCCACCAGCTCCTTGAGCACCTGGACGTCTGGCAGCTCCGGCATGTCTGGCTCTACCCGGTGCCGCCCGGCGCTAACCTCGGAGGAGTCGTAGTTGCTGAGGAGGCTGATGCGGATGGAGCGTGAGGAGCCGAGAGAGACCACAGTGGAATATCGGGGAACC
>JAHWLC010000254.1 GCA_019347585.1 Actinomycetota bacterium
GCTTATTTCCCGCTCGATCGACCGCTTGCTCATGCCTCACACACGCTCCGGCCAGCGTAGGAATGCCCCTGGCCACTCTCTGGCATTTGTCAATGTGACCATCGGTCTTTTTCCACAGGGATTGAATAGGGAGATCGGCCCAATTCTCGGGAGTCGTAGAATCCCCTGCGGAACGGGCGTTTAGCTCAGATGGCTAGAGCGCTGCCCTTACAAGGCAGAGGTCGGCGGTTCGAGTCCGTCAACGCCCACCACTTCCTCCCGGCTCCTCGATTGCCGCGGTTATCGCCTCGACATCCCCTAGCGTCGAGCGTTCACGACCAGGAAAATCGTGAGCAAACCCCTCAGCCCCACCCGAGCGGACCGACTCCTACGCGTTTTTTACAGGAACGCAGCCCGTTTGCGTGCCACCGGCCTCACCAATCGCGTCATCGAGGACGAGGCCTTTCAGGGTGACACGATGATCCTGGATGGTCGCAAGCTGATCAATTTCGGGCTCTGCTCGTATCTTTCTCTGGGTGACGATCCACGGTTGAAAGAAGCTGCCAAGGCGGCGATCGACAGGTACGGCACCGCCTACTCCTCGTCGATCAACTACTCGGCTCTACCCCTCTACCAGGAGCTTCGTCAGCTCCTATCCACGGTGTTCGATGCCGAGGTCGTGTTGACAGGCACGACGACCCTGGCGCACCTCGCCGCCCTCCCCGTCCTCGTCGGGTCTGCCGATCTGGTCCTGATAGATACCCAAAGCCATTCGTCGGTGGCGACGGCGACCGGGGGCTTGATTGCAGCAGGGGTGGAGGTCGTGCCTCTCCCGCACAATGACATGGGGGCGTTGGAGCGCACCGTTGCCGGCACGGACTCGTCGCGACGAATCTGGTACCTGACAGATGGCGTCTTCTCGATGCTCGGAGACACATCACCTGCCGAGGTGATCGAGAGGCTGATGGCGAGCCATCCCAATCTCCATGTCTACTGCGACGACGCTCATGGTTTCGGTTGGGTGGGCGCGAATGGTCGGGGTCAGTTCCTCAATAGGGCCGAGTGGAGTGACCGGCTCGTGGTGGCGGTCGGTCTCTCGAAAGCGTTTGGATCTCTTGGTGGGGCGATTGCCACTACCAATGAGGAATTCAGCGATCGGATCGCGCTTTGCGGTCCCACGCTGATGTTCGGCGGGCCGATACCGCCGCCGAGCATGGGGGCATCGATCGCGGCCGCGGAGTTTCTGCTCGGCGAAGAGCTCTCGGAGCGTCAAGAAGCCCTTATGGACCGGATTCGTCTCGTCAATCGTCTCTCTGAGGAGATCGGCCTGCCTCTGGCCGCGATGGAGGAGACACCGCTTTGGTTCCACCAGGTCGGGTCTATCGACAACATGGTCGAGCTGCTGCTGGCGATGAGCGACGCCGGCTACTTCCTGAATGCTGCCGGTTTTCCGGTGGTCCCCCATGGGCAGGCCGGCTTGAGGTTCACCGTGACGCTGGACCTTTCCTTAGATCAGATCGAAGGCATGCTGGTCTGCCTCAACGAGAAGCGACTCGAGATGTTCGGTGAATCCGAGGTCGTCATCGATCTTGAGAAGGCTGCAGACCCGGTGGAAAGGCCAAGTAGCTAAATAACCAATCGGTTCCTGTCGATCAACACGACATGGATTTCTCGGCGAGGGCCTTCCCTGGGAGTGGTCTTCTCCGTTTCCCAGGACCTTTGACATTGCTGCTGATAGTCGCAGCGGGAGCCGCCGCGGTACTCCAAATCGGTGAGCTCGTCGGTCCAATAGGGATCGTGATCGGTTCGATCACTGCCGGGCTCGTCACCCTCAGACGATCGCGTTCCCTCGAGCCTCGGGAGCGACGCGCTTGGCAGTACCTGGCCGGCGGCATGTTCCTGGTGGGCGTGGGCGTCCTCGCTGTCGCGTTCTGGCAGGTGGCGATCGGAGACCCACCGGCCTTCGGTCCCAGCGACATCTTCTTCGTGAGTGGCTACGCGCTCCTGGTCGCCACTCTGGTGTCACTCGCCAGGTCCGACGCCGACGGCGCCAACTGGACCACCACGCTGCTCGACGCTCTGGTCGGTGGGGTGGCCCTGGCCGCACTGGTGTGGACTACCTTCTTCCACGACCTGATGATCGGTTTTGCGGGAGCTCCCTGGTGGGAGGCCGCTATTGGGTTCTCGTATCCCGTTCTCGACATTGTGGTGGTGGTCGGCGTCATGGTCCTGGTGATGCGGCGGAGCCACTTCCATTTCGACCTGCGTCTCGTCTTCCTGGGTCTAGCAATGGCTGTCCAGGTCCTCGCC
>JAHWLC010000255.1 GCA_019347585.1 Actinomycetota bacterium
GAGGTCGGGCCTGACCAGCCACTCATCGTGGTCATGTCGGCAAGTCATCGCGCCCCGGTCTTTCTCGTGCCGCCCGCCCTCGCCTCCGCAGAAGCAGAACGTGAGGAAGTGAGATGGCAACGTTGGGCCGACACGCTCATCACGGGACAACACCACCGCCCAACGATGGTCCGAAGTTTCATCACCCTCCAACTCCTCACTTACTCGCCCTCAGGAGCGCCCGTCGCCGCGCCCACCACTTCTTTGCCCGAAGAGATCGGCGGAGCCCGCAACTGGGACTACCGGTACGCCTGGCCAAGGGACGCTTCCATCGGTATCGCCGCCTTCCTAGCCGCCGGGAAGCAGCGAGAAGCACTCGGCTTCCTCGCCTGGCTTCTCCACGCCAGCCGTCTCGACCGGCCGCGCCTTCCCGCTCTCTTCACCCTCTACGGTCGGCCCGCACCTCGAGAACGGGCGCTGCCAGGCTGGCCCGGCTATGCCGGAAGCGTGCCGGTGCGTCTCGGCAACGGGGCGGGAACCCAACACCAGCTCGACGGATATGGGTGGATCCTCGACGCCGCCTGGCACCTGATCCGTCACGGGCACGGCCTCGATAGCGAGACCTGGAGATCGATGAGAGCCTTCGCCACCCGGGTCTGCCGGATCTGGATGGAGCCCGACGCCGGCATCTGGGAGCGCCGGGACAGTCCTCGTCACCATGTGCACTCGAAGTTGATGGCGTGGCTGGCTCTGGATCGGGCCATCCGAATTGCCGAGCACGAGGATGATTCCCCCCGCGATCTCAGAATGTGGCGGTCGAACTTGGAAGAGCTCGCCCAGGACATACGGGCCAAGGGCTACGACTCAGAAGCCGGGACCTACACCGCCTCCTACGGATCGGGACATCTCGACGCCGCGCTCTTGCTGCTTCCCGAGATCGGTTTCGAAGCGAACGACTCGCCTCGAGTCATCGGGACCATCGAAGCAATCAGAAGAAACCTTGGTGCGGGAGGGCCGCTCGTCTTCCGGTACCGACACGAGGACGGTGTCCCCGGTGATGAAGGCGCCTTTCTGCCCTGTTCATTCTGGCTGGTCCTGGCACTGGCGAAGAGCGGAAATCGGGCCGAGGCGGAGACCCTGTTCGAAGAGCTAGTCGATATGGGTGGCGAACTCGGCCTGTATGGGGAGGAGATGGATCCCGACAGCCACCAGCACCTCGGCAACTTCCCCCTGGCCTTGACCCACTCCGCCCTCCTCCAAGCAGCCCTAGCGCTCAACAGCTGAACGCAGTCGGCGGAGTTTGCCCAGATTGGGCCTGGCGGGCGAACTCAAACAAGCGCCGAGTACACGAGTCCGAGGACGATTCCGTACACGACGTGACCGGCGACCAGTCCGACTGGTGTCATCCCACCCCAGTTGGCGCCGAACATGCCGGGATTGGAGAACTCCACCCCTTCCCCATCGAGCTGGAGCGCGGGAGCCCCCACCGTGGCCGCCTGGCGGCTCACACGGGGTGAACCGTCGCCATCATCGGCATCATCAATCCGACGACGACCCCATGGAGCAGGCCGATGAGGCCGCCTGTAAGCCAGCCACCCGACCCGAACAAGGAGAACAGCCAGGCGTAGATGAGTCCGAAGATGATCGTCCCCATCACCAGATAGTGAATCACGAGTCCCATCATTCGCGCCGTGTTGGGGTTCGGGGACAACATGGCCCCGGCGAAGAGAGGCATCCCCGGCATCTCGGTCATGTTCATGGCACGGGCCATGGCCATCAGCATCGACATGACGATGGTGGCCACGAGTCCTGCAATGAGCGCGGGAACAATCGCAAATTCCATGTGAACCTCCTCGGTCCTCGTCTACCCCATTCGCCGGTCACCAACCGGGAACTGTCGGTTTTGCCGACTGATTTTCTCCTGGGCTGCCGGCTCTGCCCAACATCGTCGGCGGTGGGCGTGTTTGTCGGAATCATCCGGCTCGCAGACCGTTGGCAGAGTCATGATCAACCCACTTCGTCTCTTCGCCAGATCTGACGCCGGGTCGGCGCGCCGCGCCGTCGCCAGGGATACGGTCGTCGCCGAGGCCGATGAGACGCAGAGAGTCGACGGCTACGACTACTTCCCCCCGGAAGCGGTGAACTGGGAGCTGCTCGAAGACTCGGAGCAGACTTCAGTGTGCCCCTGGAAGGGGGTGGCCAGCTACTACGACGTCGTGGCCGACGGGGAGCGGCATCCCGCGGCCGCTTGGAGCTACCAGCGCGCTTCCGATGCCGCCCGGCACATTGCGGGT
>JAHWLC010000256.1 GCA_019347585.1 Actinomycetota bacterium
CGCGGATCGGACTGAGGAAAATCAGCCCAGATCCTCCCGTTCTTGAGCGCCTCGAGCTCTTGGAGGCTGGCCTCGTGATCGGGACTGGACGGTCTCTCCTGGATCATCCGAGCCAACAGAACCCAGATCCCGATGACGCCCGCGAGCAACACTGCGATGGCCAGAATGTCTGCCATGTCACCCATCCTACTCCCTCGGCCTGTGGGGCTATGAGCTTCGTTGGAGGCCGTTTATGTTGGTCGGCGGCGGATTGCGTCGGCGCCCCAGGATCAGATCGGGGGACTCTCCAACAGCTCCTGAGGGAGAAGCAGAACGAACACCGCCAGCAGGTTCCACCCGGAGTGGACGAAGATCGCCGGGCCCAGCCGCCCCGAGCGAAGAGTCACCCATGCCAGCGCGAGGCCCAGGAGGAAGATGGGGGGGAGGACCACCGCTGCCGAGGCGAGGGGCCGCTCGGGATCGAGACCGACCACGTGGACCAAGGAGAACACCACGGCAGTCACCACCATGACGAAACGCCGGCCCCTCCCCTCCACCGCCTTGAGCAGCACGCCGCGGTACATCAGCTCTTCGGTCGCCGGGGCGAGCAGCACTGCGGCCAGCACCAGGGTCAGCTTGAGCAGGGTGGACGCCTCGATGTCCCTGAGGGCCTCCGCCACCTGCTGGGGCGGAGCGCCGTCGGGGAAGAGGAGCCGGGTCAGGGGGAGGAACGCCACCGCGAGCACGATCTGGAGAAGAAGACCGATCCCGACGTAAAGGACATCGCTCGGCTCGATGCTGAAACCGATGCCCGTGGTGCGGCGACGCCGAAGGAGCAGGAACAGCCCGAGGCTCCCGACGTACTGGCCGGCGAGGCCAAGCACGACCAGCAGGTCCTCGTTGGCGAAAGCGATGGCCGCCGCATAGAAGAGCCCGGTTCCGAAGAGCCCGGCCAGCCAGATCAAGACGAAATCGACTACCGACCAGGGCCTGTCCACCGGGCGGGAGCCTACAGCCTCTCCGTCCCCGTCCACTGTTACCCTGCGCCCAGGCGCCAGAGGAGAGTCAGGTGGAGATCGAGATCGGCATCGGCAAGTCGGGTCGGCAGGGGTTCGGCTTCGACGATATCGCCATAGTCCCCTCCCGTAGGACCCGCGATCCCGACGACATCGACGTCTCCTGGCAGCTCGACGGCTACAGATTCGAGCTCCCCATGATGGGTTCGGCCATGGACTCCGCGATCAGCCCGGAGACCGCGGGCATCATCGGCCGGCTCGGCGGCCTCGCCGTGCTCAACCTCGAGGGGTTGTGGACCCGCTACGAGGACCCCGAGCCCTACCTGGAGGAGATCGCCGAGCTGCCCGACGAGAAGGCGACCCGCCGCATGCAGGAGATCTATCTGGAACCGGTCAAGCCGGAGCTGATCGGGAAGCGAGTCGAGGAGATGAAGGCCGGGGGAATCGTCACCGCCGCCAGCCTCACCCCGCAACGGGTCGAGGGCTGGGCCCCACACGCCCTCGAAGCCGGGCTCGACATCCTGGTCATCCAGGGCACCGTGGTCTCCGCCGAGCACGTCTCCACCCGCGAGGAGCCCCTGAACCTCAAGGAGTACATCGCCGGCTGTGAGGTCCCGGTGATCGTGGGCGGCGTCGCCTCCTACGCCACCGCCCTCCATCTCATGCGCACCGGAGCCATCGGCGTCCTGGTCGGTGTTGGCCCCGGAGCGGCGTGCACCACGAGAGGCGTCCTCGGGATCGGGGTCCCCCAGGCCACCGCCATAGCCGACGCCGCCGGGGCTCGCATCCGCTATCTCGACGAGACCGGCCGCTACGTCAACGTCATCGCCGACGGCGGGATGCGCACCGGCGGGGACGTTGCCAAGGCCATCGCCTGCGGAGCGGACGCCGTCATGATCGGCTCGCCTCTGGCTTCGGCCACCGAGGCGCCGGGCCGCGGATACCACTGGGGCATGGCCACCTTCCATCCCAGTCTTCCCCGCGGGGCCCGGGTCAAGGTGGGCGACCGGGGGAGCCTCCAGGAGGTGCTGGTCGGCCCCGCCCACGAGAACGACGGCAAGAGGAACCTCTTCGGCGCTCTCCGGGTCTCCATGGCCACCACCGGATACTCCGACGTCAAGGAGTTCCAGAAGGCCGAGGTCATGATCGCTCCCTCGCTACAGACCGAGGGCAAAGCACTGCAGCGCTCTCAGCGAGTCGGGATGGGATGAAGGAGGGGGATCAGGCCCCGACCATCCTGGTCGTCGATTTCGGCGCCCAGTACGCA
>JAHWLC010000257.1 GCA_019347585.1 Actinomycetota bacterium
GGGCGTCATGTGGTCGACGCCGAGGGCAACCGCTACCTGGACTTCTTCGGGGGGATCCTGGTGACCATGTCGGGCTACCGGGTCCCCGAGGTGGTGGAGGCGGTGAAGGCCCAGGCAGACAAGATGCTGCATACCTCCACGCTCTACCTCATCGAGTCCCAGATCGAGCTGGCCGAGAAGGTCGCCGAGCTCTCAGGCATTCCCGACGCCAAGGTCTTCTTCACCAACTCGGGCACCGAGGCCAACGACGCCGCCCTCATGCTGTCCACGGTCTACCGGCGCTCCAACCAGATCCTCGCCTTCCGGGGCAGCTACCACGGGCGCTCCCACTCGGTGGTGGCGGTGACCGGGCAGAAGGCGTGGTCGGGGACCAGCTTCTCCCCGTTCCAGGTGATCTATGTCCATGCCGGTTACAAGCTGCGCAGCCCCTTCGGGCATCTGCCCGACGACGAGTTCATCGCCGCCTGCGTCGCCGATCTCGAGGATCTGCTCGGGGTGGCCACCGCTGGGGACGTCGCCGCCATGATCGCCGAGCCGATCCAGGGAGTCGGCGGGTTCGTGACCCCGCCCGACGGTTTCTACGAGGCGATGAAGGAGGTGCTCGACCGGCACGGCATCCTGTTTATCTCCGATGAGGTGCAGACCGGCTGGGGGAGGACCGGGGAGCACTTCTGGGGCTATCAGGCCCATGAGATCACCCCGGACCTGCTCACCTTCGCCAAGGGTCTGGGCAACGGGCTCTCCATCGGGGGGGTGGTGGGACGGGCCGAGATCATGGAGTGCTACCCGGCGTTGAGCATCTCCACCTTCGGAGGCAACCCCTTGGCAACTGCGGGGGCGCTGGCCAACCTGGAGTACGTGCTCGAGCACGATTTGCAGACGAATGCCCAGAAGGTGGGCAACCGACTCATGCAGAACCTGCTGCCCCTGGTCGACGAGCTCGAAGTGCTGGGCGAGGTGCGGGGCAAGGGGCTCATGATCGGGATCGAGCTGGTCAACGGTGACGGCGACCCGGCGCCGGAGAAGGCTGCCGAGGCGTTGGAGCGGACGAAGGCCGAGGGGCTTCTCATCGGCAAGGGCGGGCTCTACGGCAGCTCGCTGCGGATCGCCCCACCGATGTCGATCACCGAGGACGAGGCCGACGAGGGCTTCGCCATCCTGGAGCGCACCCTGCGCTCACTCTGACGACGCGTACCCAGGGTTGTAGACCGCGTATAACGAGGTGTAGAACCCTGGGTTCGCGTCTTAGACCAGGCCCGACAGGTCGATCTCGCAGGAGGGGTGGCGGAGTTTGGCCAGGCCGCGGGCCTCGATCTGACGCACCCGCTCCCGGGTGGAGTTGATCACTTTGCCGACGTCGGAGAGGGTCCAGGGTTCGTCGCCGTCGAGGCCGAAGCGGAGCCAGAGCACCTGCTGTTCCTCCAGGTCGAGATGGGCCAGGGCCGTGATCAGCCGCTCCCGACGCCACGCCGAGGCGGCGCCCTCCACCGGGTCGGCCGCCCGCTCGTCCTCCACGAAATCCTGAAGGGAGATGTCGCCGTCCTCGCCGACGGGTCGATCGAGCGAGATGGTCTCGGCGGGCGCCTCCAGTGCAGCCAGCACCCTCTCGGTGTCGAGCCCCGACGCCTCCGAGATCTCCTCGAGGGTGGGGGCCCGATGGAACTGGTCGTGGAGGCTCTGCTTGGTGTCCTGGACGGTGCGCACCACGTCGACCATGTGCACCGGCAGACGGATGGTTCGCCCGTTGTTGCCGAGGCCCCGGGTGATCGCCTGGCGGATCCACCAGGTGGCATAGGTGGAGAACTTGAACCCCTTGCGCCAGTCGAACTTCTCCACTGCCCGGATCAGGCCCAGGTTCCCCTCCTGGATGAGGTCGAGGAGGTCGAGGCCGCGTCCGGTGTAGCGCTTGGCTATGGAGATGACCAGGCGGAGATTGGAGCGGATGAAGGTCATCTTGGCTTCGTCGCCCTCGGCGACGGCCCGCATCAGTCGGGCGCGCTCCGACCTGGTGTGATCGCCCGAATTCAGCGCCGCCAGGGCTTTCTTGCCCCGCTCCATGGCGCGGGCGAGATGGACTTCGTCTTCCGCGGTGAGCAGCTCGTGCTCGGACACCTCGTCCAGGTAGAGGCCTACGGTGTCCGAGGGGCTAGCGCCCCGATCTGGTCTCAGGTCTCTGGCCCGTGCGGCCTTCGCCAATGCGCTCTCCTACGTCCCGGACAGCCTCCTGTGGAAAAACTACCCAACCTGGGGGAATCT
>JAHWLC010000258.1 GCA_019347585.1 Actinomycetota bacterium
GGCTGCCCCGCGACCGGCCGCCCACCCCCAGGAAGGTGGCGGGCTCCGAGATCCGGAAGGACTCCAAGAAGGTCGCCGACAGCCCGAACTCGAAGTGCTGGCGGGTGTGGACCACAGCCGCGGCGTCTCCGAGGAGCCGTATCAGGGCGGCGAGCTTGATGATCTCGGGCCTGGTCCCGAGCACCACCGCGATCGAACGCGGGGCGATGTCCATGTCGTGGCATGGTAAGGCCCGAACCTCGTCGACCCCTGGGTTCGCCGAGGGAATGCCCGACGGGGAGCGGAAAGTTGACCTATCTGGGTCTCACTAGGCTCAGACGCCCGGAGAAGAAAGGTCGGATTTGGCAGATGTCGTCATCCTCGGAGGCGGGCCCGGCGGCTACGCAGCAGCCCTCTACGCCCACAACTTCGACCTCTCGGTGGCCCTGATCGAGAAGGAGCGGCCCGGCGGGACCTGCCTGATCAGGGGGTGCATCCCCGCCAAGCAGTGGCTCCACATCGCCGAGGTGTACACGACCGTGGCCCACGCCGCCGACTTCGGGGTCATCTCCGACCAACCCAAGCTCGACTGGGCCGCCGCCCTCGACCGCAAGAACCAGACCGTGGAAGGTTTGGTCCGCGGCCTCAAGGGGCTCCTCGACAAGCGTGGCGTCGAGGTGATCGAGGGGTACGGGCGTCTCGCCGGCGGCGGCGGCGTCGAGGTCGAGACCGGCAATGGCAAGAGGACCGTCGAAGGCGACGCGGTCATCCTCGCCAGCGGCTCCTATGCCCGCACCATCCCCGGCTACGACATCGACGGCAAGCGCATCGTCACCTCCGACCACGCCCTCGACTGGTCGCAAAGCCCGGGCCGGGTCGGCATCATCGGCGGCGGGGTCATCGGGTGCGAGTTCGCCTCTTTTCTCATCGATGTGGGGAGCGAGGTTCACGTCTTCGAGATGATGGACCAGATCCTTCCCGGGTCCGACCCCGAGGCGGCCAAGGCGCTGCAACGCCAACTGAAGAATCGGGGGGTGAAGTTCAACATCGGGGTGGAGGTCGGCCCCGCCGAGGTTGGCAACGCCGGGGTCGGCATCCCCTTCGGTGACGACCGGGTCGAGGTCGACGTGGTCCTGGTCTCGGTGGGACGAGGCCCCAACACCGAAGACGTCGGACTGGACAACACCAAGGCGGAGCTGGAGAAGGGATTCGTGAAGGTGGACAAGGCCAACATGCTCACCGCCGAGGCCGGTCTCTACGCGGTGGGCGACATCGTCGCCGGGACCCCGCAGCTGGCCCATGCCGGCTTCGCCGAGGGAATCGCCGCCATCACCCACATCGCCACAGGCAACCCGGCTCCCGTCGACTACCGGGCTATCCCTAGAGTCACCTATACCCACCCCGAGGTCGCCGAAGTCGGGTACAACGAGGCGCAGGCCGAGGAGCGGGGCCTCAAGGTCACTGCGACCAAGCACTCCTTCAACGGGGTGGGCCGCGCCATCATCATCGGCCAGAACCAGGGCCACGCCAAGGTGATCGCCGTCGAGGACGGGCCCATCGTCGGCGCCAGCGTGGTGGGCCCGGCGGCGGGGGAGCTGATCCACGAGCTGATGTATGCGGTGGGCTGGGAGGCGCTTCCCGCCGAGGCTGCGGCGTTCATCCATGCCCATCCCGCCCTTTCCGAGGCGATCGGTGAGACACTATTGACGGCGGCAGGCAAGAGCCTGCACTGAGAGGAGCGAATTTGGCTACCACGGTTTCCATGCCCCAGCTCGGTGAGACGGTCACCGAGGGCACCATCCTGCGTTGGGCGAAGCAGGTGGGAGACACCATCTCCGAGGACGAGGTCCTCGTCGAGATCTCCACCGACAAGGTGGACACCGAGGTGCCCTCGCCGGTCTCGGGGAAGATCCTCGAGATCCTGGTCGAGGAGGGGGAGACGGTGGAGGTGGGCCATGATCTGGTCCGCATCGGCGAGGAGGGCGAGGAGGCGGAGGAGCCGGAGCCCGAAGCGGAGGAGCCTGAGGCGGAGGCCGAGGAGGAGCCCAAAGAGGACGAGGCCGAGAAGGAGCCGGAACCTGAGGAGGAGCCCGAGGAGGAGCCCGAGGCGAAGCCGGAGGCCAAGAAGGCGCCGGAACCTGAAGAGGAGCCCGAGGAGGAAGAGCCGAGCGAGGAGAGGGTCGACCAGTTCTTCGCCGACCCCCATCCCGACTCCC
>JAHWLC010000259.1 GCA_019347585.1 Actinomycetota bacterium
CGACGAATGCGCCGAAGTTGACCACCGAGGACACGGTGCCTTCGCGGATCTCACCCTCCTCGAGGTTGTCGAGGAACTCAGTGCGCTCCTCGGCCAGCGCCTCTTCGAGATGGGCGCGGCGGGAGAGGACGACGTTGTTGCGAGCCCGGTCGAGCTCGATGACTTTGGCGGTGATGGTGTCGCCGATGAAGGGCTCGAGGTCGCGTACCCGTCTCAGATCGACCAGCGATGCGGGGAGGAAGCCCCGCAGCCCGATGTCGACGATCAACCCGCCCTTGACCACTTCGATGACGGTGCCCTCCACCGTCCCCTCCTGATCGGCTATCTCCTGGATGCGGCCCCAGGCCCGCTCGTACATGGCTCGCTTCTTGGAGAGCACCAGGCGGCCTTCGTCGTCTTCCATGTCGAGGACGACCGCCTCGACCTTGTCGCCTACTTTGACCACTTCGTCGGGATCGATGTTGTTACGGATGGAGAGCTCGCGGGTGGGGATCAGACCCTCGGACTTGAAGCCGATGTCGACCATGGCTCCTTCGGCGTCGACGCTGACGATCGTCCCCTCGACGATGTCGCCCTCCTTGAACTGGAGGACGGTGGCTTCCACGGCCTTCTCGAAATCGTCGATGACCTCGTCGGGGAGCTCTGTCACGTCGGGGGCGACGACCGTCTCCGGGCCGTAGGTCCCCGGCTCTGGGGATGAGGCGGCGGACTCGCCGTCGGAATCGAGGGCCGGCTTCTTCTCCTGGGTATCGGGGGAGCCGGCGGTGTCGGGCGCCTCGGCCACCTCACCCTCCTCGGGGCTGGCCACGGGCGCGCTATCTAGCTCGTTTGACATGTACGGGTTTGCACCTCTTGGGGATGAGATCCGCCGGCAGGCGGCGGACTGGGGCAAGTGTACGCGTAAGTGGGCCCAATGACCAAGCCATATTCCAATGGCTCAGCCTTTCACGCTGGCGAGGTCGGGTCCCCAGCCCACCTCGATGCGCAGGGGCACCGAAAGCGAGGCCACTCCCTCCATGGTGGCCACCACCAGTTTCTCCGCCCGCTCCTGCTCGTCCTCGGGGACCTCGAGGATCAGCTCGTCGTGGACCTGGAGGATGAGCCTCGATGCCATCTCCTGATCCCGTAGGGCGGCATCGAGCTCGATCATCGCCCGCTTGATGATGTCGGCCGCAGTCCCCTGGACCGGGGCATTCAGGGCCATCCGCTCCCCCATCTGCCTGATCCGGAAGTTGTCCGACTTGAGCTCGGGTAGATAGCGGCGGCGCCCGAAGAGGGTGGTGGTGAACCCCTGGTTCCTCGCCCTGGTGACCACCTCGGACATGAACGCTTCGACATCCTCGAATTGTGAGAAGTAGGCCTCTATGTGCCCGCGTGCCTCCTCCCGGCCGATCCCGAGACGCTCGGCCAGGCCGAACGCCTCCATCCCGTAGAGGAGCCCGAAGTTGATCATCTTGGCGGTCCGTCGTTGGTTGGGTGTCACCTCCTCGGGCACCATCCCCCATACCCGGGCCGCGGTGGCGGTGTGGATGTCGAGGTCCTTCTCGAAAGCCCCGATGAGGAAGGGGTCCCCGCTCATGTGGGCCAGGACCCTCAGCTCGATCTGCGAGTAGTCGGCGACCAGGAACTGCTGGCCCTCCCCAGAAATGAATGCCCGGCGGACGGTTCGGCCGGATTCGGAGCGGACCGGGATGTTCTGCAGGTTGGGGCTGTCCGAGGAGAGACGCCCCGTGGTCGCCGCCATCTGGTTGAAGCGGGTGTGGATGCGGCCGTCCTCCCCGATCAGTGGCAGGTATCCGTCGACATATGTGGAGCGGAGCTTCTCCAGCTCCCGGTACTCGAGGAGCGCGGCGACGATGGGGTGGTCGAGCTTCTTGAGCACCGACGCGTCGGTGGAGGGCTTGCCGGTCGAGGTCTTCTTCAGGACGGGCAGGTCGAGAGATTCGAACAGGACGGCCCGCAGTTGGTCGGTCGAGTTGACGTTGAAAGGGCCTCCGGCCAGCTCATGGATCTGTGTCTCCAGCGCCGCCAGGCGCCGGCGCAGGTCCTCTCCCATCTCCTCGAGGTAGGCCCGGTCGACCCCGATGCCGTGGTGCTCCATGCGGGCGAGGACCGGGACCAGAGGCAGCTCGAAGCTGGTGAACAACTCGAGCTCGTCCCGGCTCCGCAGGTCCTCTTCGAGGAGGTCG
>JAHWLC010000025.1 GCA_019347585.1 Actinomycetota bacterium
GTGTGGGGGGGGGGGTTTAACCCCAGTTCCGCGGGCACGGGTTGGTGTGGTTTGCCCCCCCCCCCGGGCCACATTGGTGGGTGCCCCCCGGCCCCCGGGGCGGGGGCGGGGTTTTTACTTTTGGGGGGGTGTGGGGCCGGGCCCCGGGTGGGGGGGGGTGGGTAGTGTAACGGGGCCCGGGTCCCACGACACTTGGCGCGGGATCGCTCGCCGAATGCGATCTCGTGATCTTGAGAGCCCTCCCACGGCAGCGAGCATAGCCGTTCGCACCGGGCCGTCTCGACCAGGACCGGCTGTCGGGTTAGGTTCCGCACTCGAAGCTCGATGGCCGCCTATCCCTCCGAATACCAGCTCGACATAGTCCTCAGCGACGGCGGGACCGCTCATGTCCGGCCGATCAGGCCCGACGACCCCCCGCTGGTCCGGTCCATGTTCGAGCGGCTGGGCCCCGAATCGCGCTACTTCCGCTTCTTCAAGGTGAAGAAGACGCTCAGCGACGACGAGCTGCGGCGTTTCACCAAGGTCGACTACGAGGACCGGATGGCGCTGCTCGCCGAGATCGGCGGCGAGATGGTCGCCCTCGCCAGTTACGACCGCGAGCCCGGCGAGGACGTGGCCGAGGTGGCGTTCGCCGTGGTCGACCAGCATCAGGGGAGGGGCTTGGGCACCAAGCTGCTCGAGCTGCTCACCAACCACGCCCGCACCCGCGGCATCGGGGGATTCCGGGCCTACGTGCTCGGGGAGAACAGTCAGATGATGCGGGTCTTCCGCAACTCGGGGTACGAGCTGACCCGTACCATCGAGGACGGGGTCTACACCGTCGACTTCCCGGTCTCCGAGAGCAAGGGGTCGGCCGCCGCCGCCGAGGAGCGGGAGCGGAGGGCGGTGACCGCCTCGCTGCTGCCGCTCTTCTTCCCCCGCTCGGTCGCCGTCATCGGCGCATCCAGCGACCCCACCTCGATCGGGGGGATGCTGTTCGCCAACCTGCTCTCCGAGGGGTTCACCGGGCCGGTGTACCCGGTCAACCCGACGGCGAAGGTGATCCGCTCGGTGAAGGCGTATCCCACGGTGAACGACGTCCCCGATGTGGTCGACCTGGCGTTCATCGTGGTGCCGCGGCTCTTCGTCGTCGGGGTCGCCAAACAGTGCGCCGAGAAAGGAGTCCGGGGCATCGTGGTCATCTCCGCCGGGTTCAGCGAGACAGGGGAGGCGGGGGCCGCACTGGAGCGGGAGCTGATGGAGGTGGTGCGGGGCTCGGGGATGCGGATGGTCGGCCCCAACTGCATGGGGCTGTTGAACACGGCGGCTTCGGTGCGTCTCAACGGCACCTTCGCCCCGGTGTACCCGCCGGCGGGCAATGTCGCCATGTCCAGCCAGTCGGGGGCGCTGGGCATCGCCATCCTCGACTACGCGACGCGCAACAGCATCGGCATCTCCCAGTTCATCTCCGTGGGGAACAAGGCCGACGTCAGCGGTAACGACCTCATCTTGGCCTGGGAGGACGACCCGGCCACCGATGTCATCACCCTCTACCTGGAGTCGTTCGGCAACCCGCGCAAGTTCTCCCGGCTGGCCAGGCGGATCGGGCGAAGCAAGCCGATAGTCGCAGTCAAGTCGGGGCGCACCGCGGCGGGGAGCCGGGCGGCGTCGTCGCACACCGGCGCGCTGGCATCCTCGGACATCGCGGTCGATGCCCTGTTCCGCCAGGCCGGGGTGATCAGAGTGGACACCATCGAGGAGCTGTTCGACGCGGCGAACCTCCTCGCCAACCAGCCCGTGCCCGCCGGGGACCGGGTTGGGATCGTGACCAACGCCGGGGGCCCCGGGATCATGGCGGCAGACGCCTTGGAGGCCAGCGGCCTTCGTCTCCCCGACCTCAGCGAGGAGCTGCGCAGCGAGATCGGCAAGAAGCTGCCCGCGGCGGCCTCGACGCGAAATCCGGTGGACCTGATCGCCGCGGGCGGCCCCGAGGAGTTCGCGCACGCCACCGCTCTCCTCCTCGAGTCGGGGGAGGTCGACTCGGTCATGGCGATCTACGTGCCCACCTCGCCGCAGGGCGCCGGCGAGGTGGCCGCCGCACTGGCGAGATGCCAGCGGGGATATGCCGGTGAGGTCGCCCTGCTCTCGGTGTTCATGCGGGACGGAGCGGGCCGATCCCTGGCCGGTGCGGAAGGGATGCGGTCGATCCCCACCTACACCTTCCCCGAGGCGGCCGCCCTCGCCCTGTCCCGGGCGGTGAACCACGGGGAGTGGAGGCAGCGCGACCCGGGGACCGAGCTCGAGTTGGGCGACGATGCCGCGGCCGGGATCAGGGGGGTCATCGATGCCGCCGTGGAGCGACTCGGCCCGGAGGGGGGATGGCTGCAGCCCGGCGAGGTGGAAACGTGCCTGCGGTCGGCCGGCCTCACGGTCCCCGATTCCAGGTTGGCTGGAAGCGCCGAGGAGGCCGTCGAGGCGGCCGCCGACATCGGGGGCCCGGTGGTGGTCAAGGTGCTCTCGGAGTCGGCCCTGCACAAGTCGGACGTGGGCGGGGTCGTACTCGGGGTCCACGGAGAGTCCGAGGTGGCGGAGGCGTACCAGGCGGTGACCTCCGCCGTCGAGGATCCCGAAGGGGCCCTGGTGCAGGAACTCGTCGAAGGGGGGCACGAGGTCCTCATCGGGATGACTCTCGACCCCACTTTCGGCCCCCTGGTGGCCTTCGGTATGGGCGGGGTCTACGTGGAGCTTCTCGGCGACGTCTCCTTCCGCATCCATCCGATAACCGACACCGACGCTGTCGAGATGGTGACCGAGACCAAGGGCTTCAAGCTGCTCCTCGGCTATCGGAATCAGCCGCCTGGCGACATCGAGGCGGTGGAGCGGGCCTTGCAGCAGGTGTCCGCCCTCATCGACATCGCGCCAGAGCTTGCGGAGATGGACCTCAACCCGGTCAAGGTCCTGGAGCCGGGCGAGGGGGTGCGCGTCCTGGACGCCAGGATGCGGGTGGCCGCTGTTGCACCGGAGAAGAGCCCGGCGATGCGGGACCTGCCCGGAGTGGCGACCAAGCCACCGGTCTAGATTCAGGCAGATGGAATTCGTAGATCTGTCCGTCGATGGGGCGGTGGCGCTGGTGCGCCTCGACCGCCCGCCGGTCAACGCCCTCTCCAATCAGATGGCCGGCGAGCTGGAGACAGCCTTCACCGAGTGCCGCGACCAGGCGATCAGGTCGGTCGTGGTGACCGGCCAGCCCCACTTCGCCGCGGGCGCCGACATCAAGGGGTTCAAGCAGACCTTCGACTCGGGGAGCAGGGAGCGCACCGCTTGGGCCCTGGCCGAGGCCATCGAGGTGTTGGAGGGTCTGGCCAAGCCGACCATCGCCGCCGTCCATGGCTACGCCCTGGGAGGAGGGTGCGAGCTCTCGCTGGGTTGCGACTTTCGCTACATGGCCACCGACGCCAAGATCGGCCAGCCGGAGATCCTGCTCGGGATCATCCCCGGCGCGGGGGGGACGCAGCGTCTGCAGCGTCTCATCGGCTTCCAAAGGGCCAAGGAGCTGGTGTTCACCGGCCGCCAGGTGGGGGCGGAGGAGGCCTTGGAGTTCGGATATGCCGACAAGATCGCCCCTCCCGAGGAGCTCCTCGACCTCGCCCTGGCCGACGCGGCCGATTGGGCGACCAAGCCGACCGTGGCCCTGGGCGCGGCCAAACGAGCCCTGGCCGAGGGCAGGGGCCGGCCCCTCGACGAGGCGATGCGGATCGAGCAGGAAGCCTTTCAGGAATCCTTCGCCACCGACGACGCCGTGGAGGGCGTGACCGCCTTCGTGGAGAAGCGGGAGCCCGGCTTCAAGGGGAGCTGATCACGGGGCGGAGCTTCCTGTGAGGTTTTTCGCCGTATAGCTCGCAATTATCCTCACAGGAACATGTACCTCGACCACGCCGCGACCACGCCGACGCGTCCCGAGGTGGTGGCGGCGATGGAGCCGTTCGCCTCGGATGTGTTCGGCAACTCCTCCGGGATCCACGGGGTCTCCCGGCGCGCCAAGAACGCCCTGGAGGAGGCACGAGAGCGCGCCGCCGTCGTCATCGGGGCACGCCCGATCGAGATCGTCTTCACCTCGGGCGGCACCGAATCGGACAACCTCGCCCTCAAGGGCGCGGCATTCAACTCCTCGCCGAGACGCGGGGTGGTCACCGCCGCCACCGAGCACGAGGCCGTTCTGGAGACCGCCGATTTCCTGAAGCGGATCGGGATGCCCGTCACGATTGTCGGTGTCGACGCCGAAGGCCGGGTGTCACCGGAGGAGATGGCAGCGGCCGTGACCGGCGAAACCGCTGTCGTGTCGGTGATGCTGGTCAACAACGAGACCGGGACGGTGCAGCCGGTGATAGAGATCGCCAGGGCGGTGAAGGAGGCCGACCCCGATGCATTGGTCCACACCGACGCGGTGCAGGCTTTCAATTCCATCGACGTCGACGTGGAGGAGCTCGGAGTGGACATGCTCTCGCTCAGCGGCCACAAGTTCGGCGGGCCCAAGGGTTGCGGGCTGCTCTTCGTCCGGGAGGGCACCACTCTCGAGCCGGTGCAGCACGGGGGTGGCCAGGAGCTGGGCCGCCGCTCCGGCACCCACGACGTCGCCGGGGCCGTGGGGCTGGTAGCCGCGATGGAGCTGGCCGCGGCCGACCGGGAGCGCTTCCGCCTGGAGATCGGTGCCATCCGCGACGAGTTCACCCGTCTGCTCCGCGAGGGGGTGGAGGACGCGGCCCCCAACACTCCCCCCGAGGGCAGATCCCCCCACCACCTCAATATCCGCTTCCCCGGGGTCAGCGGCCAGATCCTGCTGATGCGTCTCGATCAGGCCGGTGTCGCCGCATCGGCCGGCTCGGCATGCCAGTCGGGCGCCGCCACCGTGTCCCATGTCCTCGAGGCGATGGGTCTGGGCCCGGACGAGGCCAGGGAATGCGTCCGGTTCACTTTCGGGTGGACCAGCACCGGCGACGAAGCGGAGGTCGCGGCGAAGACGGTGGTCGAGCTGGCAGGGGAGCTGAGATGAAGGCCCTGGTGGCGATGTCGGGAGGGGTCGACTCCTCGGTCGCGGCCGCTCTCATGAAGGAGCGCGGCCACGAGGTGATCGGTGTCACCCTCAAGCTGTGGTCGGGCCCCGGTGGCGAGGCCCCCACCGCCGGCTGCTGCACGGTCTCGGACGCCGAAGACGCCCGGCGGGTCGCCGCCCAGCTGGACATCCCCTACTACGTGCTCGACTACACCGGGGATTTCGGCGGTGGGGTGGTCGACCGCTTCGTCGCCGACTACGCCGCCGGGCGCACCCCCAATCCCTGCATCGAGTGCAACCGGACCGTCAAGTTCGACGCCCTTCTCTCCAATCTCGACGACTTCGACTGCGAAGTGCTGGCCACCGGCCATCACGCAAGGATCGAGGTCCGCGAGCGGGGTCCCGTCCTGCTCAGGGGGGTGGACCCCGACAAGGACCAGTCCTATGTGCTCTCCATGCTCGGCCGCGACCAGCTCGCCCGCCTTCGCTTCCCCATAGGCGAATTGACCAAGACGCAGGTGAGGGCGGTGGCGGCGGAACTGGGCCTGCGCACCGCGACCAAGGCGGAGTCGATGGACATCTGCTTCGTCGGCAGACGCGACTACCGCTCCTTCCTCCACGAGCGCGCTCCCCATGCCTTCGCTCCCGGGGCCGTCGTCGACACCGAGGGTCGCCGCCTCGGTGATCACCAGGGTGTGGCCGGGTTCACCATCGGCCAGCGTCGCGGTCTGCGGATGGCTTTGGGAGAGCCCAGGTACGTGGTCGACATCGACCCCGGCACCGCCACCGTGGTGGTGGGGACCAGGGACCGCCTGGCCGTCTCCGAGCTCGAGCTATCCGCCGTCTCCTGGGTCGGCGAGCCGGTATCGGGCGCCGTCACTGCCCAGTACCGGGCCCATGGCGAGCCGGTTGGCGCCACTTTGGAGGGCTCCACGCTCGTCTTCGAGACCCCTCAGGAGGCTGTCGCCCCCGGCCAGACGGTCAGCTTCTACCGGGGGGACGAGGTTGTGGGCGGCGCCCTCATCGCAGCCACAGCGGCCTGATGGGCAACGAGGAGCGGGCCGTCATCTTCGGCAGGGACGCCGTCGCCTACGACGCGGCCCGGCCCGGATACCCCATCGAGGCGGTTCGCCACATCCTGGGCCGCACCGAGGTGAGAGTCGCGGTCGAGATCGGCGCCGGAACGGGAAAGGCAACGGTCTCGCTCGCTCCCGAGGTGGGGAGGATCATCTGCGTGGAGCCATCCGCGGAGATGGCGTCCGTGCTCGAGCAGCGCGACCTGCCCGGGGTGGAGGTGGTGGTATCGACGCTGGAGGAATGGGAAGGGCCGCCCGGGCCGGTGGACCTGGTGTACGCGGCCCAAGCCTGGCACTGGGTGGATCACTCCACCGCCTATCGCCAGGTCAAGGACATGCTCAGGCCGGGCGGGCTGATCGCGCTCATGTGGAATGTGCCCCAGGACCGATACGAGGTCTTCGACGAGGCCTACCGGGAGCACGCCCCCGAGATCCTCGCCGAGGAGGACGAGCGCATCCGCCGTCGCGATACCGACACCTGGATGGGCGAGCTGGCTGGCGCCGGGTTCGAGGAGGTCGAGTGGTTCACCCATCGCTGGTCCCGGGACCTGTCCCCCGGCGAGCTTCGGGCCCTGTACTCCACCTACAGCGACCACATTCTGGTCCCCGAGCCGAGACGAAGCCGCCTCCTCGATGCCCTCGAAGAGGTGGTGCGGGGCAGCGGTGGCCGGTTCACCCTCGGATACAACACCAACGTGTTCTCCGGCATCCGGCCTCGGGAATGACCAACGCCCAGCAGAGGATCGAGGAGCTGCGCTCCCAGATCAGGGAGCACAACTATCGCTATCACGTCCTCGACGATCCGGTGATCTCCGACGCGCACTACGACGCCATGATGCGGGAGCTGCGCCGGCTCGAGGAGGCGCATCCCGAGCTCGTCACCCCCGACAGCCCCACCCAGCGGGTGGGGGCGCCGGTGGGCGACCTCTTCCGCCCGGTACGCCACCTCCGGCCCATGTTCTCCCTGGACAACGCGGACACAAGGGAGGATCTGGTGTCCTGGGAGCAGAGGATGGAGCGCCAGCTCGACGAGCCGCCCCGCGGCTACGTCTGCGAGCTCAAGATCGACGGTCTCGCCGTTGTCCTCACCTACCGCAACGGGATCCTCGACACCGGGGCGACCCGGGGCGACGGCACCACCGGCGAGGACGTCACCGCCAACCTGCGCACCCTGGCCTCGGTGCCGCTTCGCCTCAGGGCGGACGACCCCCCGGAGATCCTCGAGGTGCGCGGCGAGGTGTACATGCCCTACCGGGCGTTCGAGGAGCTGAATCGGCGCCAGGCCGAAGCCGGCCTCGCCATCTTCGCCAATCCCCGCAACGCCGCCGCCGGGTCGGTGCGTCAGAAGGACCCCGCGGTCACCGCGAAGAGAAAGCTCAGCATCTGGGTCTATCAGCTCGGCCTGGTCGAGGGCGGCCCGGGTTTCGGCACCCACTGGGAGACCCTCGAGTACCTGTCGTCGGTGGGGCTGCGGGTGAACCCCTCGAGCGAGCGGCTCGACACCATCGAGGAGGTCTTCGCCTACGTGGACCGGGCAGAGGCGGCCCGGCACGACATGGCCTATCAGACCGATGGCGTGGTGATCAAGGCCGACTCGCTGGCCGAGCAGGACCGCCTCGGCTACACGGCCAAGGCGCCCCGGTGGGCCATCGCATACAAGTTCCCCCCCGAGGAGCAGGTGACGACGCTCAGGGACATCCAGATCAATATCGGCCGCACCGGTGCCGCCACTCCTTTCGCGGTGCTCGAGCCGGTTTTCGTGGGAGGCGCCACGGTCGGGCTGGCCACGCTGCACAACGAGGACCAGGTCGCCCTCAAGGACGTACGCATCGGCGACAAGGTCATGGTGCGCAGAGCGGGAGACGTCATCCCCGAGGTGGTGGGCCCGGTGGTGGCCGCCCGCACCGGGGACGAGAAGGTGTGGTCGATGCCGGAGACCTGCCCGTTCTGTGGCAGCCCGATCCTGAGAGCGGAGGGCGAGGCGGTGGCCCGGTGCACCGGCGGGCTGGCGTGCCCGTCCCGGGCGAGAGAGTGGCTGTTCCACTTCGCCGGGCGGGGTGGGATGGACATCGAGCACCTCGGCTACAAGACCATCGACCTCCTCCTGGAGCACGGGTACATATCCGATCCCGCCGACATCTTCACCTTCGACGTGGAGCAGCTCGCCGAGCACGAGGGGTGGGGGGAGATCTCGGTGGCCAACCTCCGGCGGGCCATCGAGGCGGCCAAGAACCGTCCCGTGGCGCGATTGCTCACCGCGCTGGGCATCCGGCATGTCGGGGGGACGGTGGCCCGCACTCTGATCCGGGAGTTCGGAAGTCTCCCCGCGCTCATGGAGGCGAGCGAAGAGCGAATTTCCGAGGTGGAGGGGATCGGCCCGGTGATCGCGGCCCAGGTGGCGGAGTGGTCGTCAGACCCCGCCAACCGCGGGCTGGTCGAGAAGCTCGGCGAGGCGGGCGTCCGTCTCGAGGAGGAGCCTCCCGACGAGAGGAGTTCGGATCTCCTCGCCGGGGCGAGTTTCGTGATCTCGGGCACGATCGAGGGCTTCACCAGGGAGGAGGCCGAGGCCGCCATCGCGGCCCGCGGCGGCAAGGCCACCGGTTCGGTGTCGGGGCGGACGACGGCCCTGATCGTGGGGGAGTCGCCGGGGGCATCGAAGACGGCGAAGGCCGAGGAGCTGGGGATCCCCGTGGTCGACGGAGAGACGTTCAGGAGACTGCTGGACGAGGGTCTGTCGGCCCTGGAATGAGGCGAACCCGAACCTCCGGTAGTTAGGCTCGTATCCGGGCCTAACTACCTCGAGAAAACCCCGCCCCCCCTCAGGTTTCACTGGTCACCCGACCCGGAACGTCCACTCGAAGGACCCCCGGTCGGGGAGGCCCGTGTAGGTGTCCCAGACTATTCGGACCGTGTGCTCTCCAGGGGCCCACTGTTGGATGGTGGGGTGCGTCGGACTCGGGGACCAGCGATAGACCCCGGTCGCCTCCACGAAGCTGGCGTCGGTCACCGGCCAGCCGTCCACGAAGATCTCGGCGGCATAGCCCACCTCGAGATCGATCTCGAGCGTGGTCTGCGGGGGCACCAGGTCCCCGGGGCTGGGGCTCACCGACTCGACGGGGGCGGGCAGCTCGACCGACTCGCCTTCCCTGGAGAGGGCGACCCCCAGGGCGATGGCGGCCACCGCCACCAGGGCGAGACCGAGGTAGATCAGCCGGTAAGGCATCGCCGGGCACCGTAGCCGTAGCCTGTCTTTGTGGAGGAAGTCGAGGAGCGTCTCGCCGAGATCTACGGAGCCCGGAAGTGGATACTGACCAACACCACCTCTGCGGGGATGCCGCGCCTGGTGAAAACCATCAGCGACTGGACGGCCACTGAGCTGTTCAGCCGGTTTCGGCCTCTTCGTGCTCGTGATCACTTTGGCCGTCCTGTTCGGCGAGCTTGGCCCGGGACGACGTTGACGTCGAGGAGGAG
>JAHWLC010000260.1 GCA_019347585.1 Actinomycetota bacterium
CGTACTCGACCGCATCGCAGCCGAGGAGCAGGCAGCGGTCGAGCGAAGGGTCGAGGAGTCAGGCCGGCTCAGCGCGTGGCGGCGGGCGGTCGATCCCCATGGTGGCCTCACTCCCCGCCATCAGGTGGTGATACCCGACTAGCCCGGCGCCCGGCAATGTCGGCCAGCTCGGGGGCGCGGAGGAGCAGGGCTACACCCAGGAAAGCGGCGAGGACGGTCGTTCCACCGACCGTGGCGGCCCCGATGCCCTCCAAGAGAGTGAGTTCCCCGGCATCGAAGAGCGCCTCGACCAGGGGTCGAGCCAGGAGAGCGGCAGCCCCGGCGCAGATCGCACCCCTGCCCATCGCAGGCAGCGACGACCTGACCGCCTGCCACCCGGAGTCGTAACCCCAGGCCAACAACATGCCGACGGCATAACCGCTCATCACCAGGGTCGAGGCGAGGGCGAATCCCTCGACTCCCATCAGGTCGTAGAGCCAGAGCCAGACGGGGATGGCGACCATCGTGAAGAGCGTCCCCACCAGGACGGGAGTCCACATCTTTCGCTTCGCGTAGAAGTGGCGCGCCAGTATCTGATGCACCCCCCACGCCGGGACGCTGAAGGCGAAGAGCACCAGCAGACCGGCCACGAGTCCGGCGTCGTCTGCCTCGAAGCGCCCGTATTGATAGATGAGCCGGACCAGGGGACGCGCCAGGACGACGAGAGCGGCAGTCGCCGCGGCGGCGATGAAGAAGGTGTTGCGCATCGCGCGCGAGGTCATCGCCACCAGCTCGGTGTCGTCGTCGCGCTCGGCCAGCCGCGCCAGGAAAGGGAAGGCGGCCACGCCGGCGGCCTGGGCGATGACGCCGATGGGGACCATGTTGAGCCGTCTGGCGAACGAGAGAGCGGCGGTGGCCGTCTCTTCCACCTGGCCGAAGATCCGGACGAACTGCTCGTCGAGCACCGCCACCGACTGACCCAGCATCAGGGGCAGGGCGAGAACCAGGTACTCGCCGACTGCCGACTCGGCTTTTCCAACTGGGGTGAGCCAGGTGCCGGTCCGTCTGGCCCCCACCCACTGCAGGGCGAAGTTGCCCAGGGCCGCCCCCACCACGGCACCGACCAGGAACGCCTCCGGGCTCGGGTCTCCGAGCAAGGCCCCGGTGAGGCCGCCGCCGATGATCCCCAGGTTGTACACGACAGGGGCGAGCGCCGGGATGGTGAACCGGCGATGGGCGTACTGGACCGCCATGAGCATGGCGCCGAGGACGAAGAAGATCTGTGCGGGGAGGACGAGACGGGTCATCGAGACCAGGCGGTCCTGGGCTTCGATCTCGGGGAAGACCAGAGCGACCAAGGGCTCGGCGAGCACCCAGAGGAGTGCCGTCAGGGCCACGATCGCCCATGCGACGAAGCGAAACACGGAGGTGAAGGCGCGGCTCGCCGCTTCCGGGTCCCCCCGCTCGAGATGGCGGCTCAGGATGGGGATCAGGGTGATGGTGAGATAGGCCCCGGCGAGCAGGTAGTTGAGCAGGTCGGGGATCAGGAAAGCGTCGAAGTAGAGGGTGCTCTCCTCGGTGACGCCGATGAACGTGGCCAGGAGCGCCTCCCGCCCGAGGCCGAGGATCCTGGAGAGGAGCACGCTGGCGGAGACGACCATCGCGGCCGCGCCCATGCCCAGTGGCCGGCTCATCTCACCCCGGCATGTGCCCGGAGAGCCTCGGCGATCCGCTCGTGCACCCGGAGATCGCCATAGCCGGTTCCGAGGCGAAGGCCCGGCTTGTAGGCGCCGTGGTAGTCGCTGCCGCCCGAGGGGAGCAACCCGAAGCGTCGGGCCAGATCGGCGTACCCCTCCCGCTCGTGTCTCCGGTAAAGCGAATAGTCGGCCTCCAGGCCGACCAGGCCGGCGGAGACGAGACTGGTCAGCAGTCGCCCCATCTCGGCGGCGCGATGGATTCCCAGCGTGTGCGGGTGGGCGAGCACGGGCACCGCCCCAGATTCTCGCGCCAGTGAGATCGCCTCCTCGGGACCGAGCCGGTCCCTGCCGACGTAGGCGGGCCGGCCCGCGCCCAGCCAGAGGTCAAAGGCGGTCCTGATGTCGGGAACGTAGCCCCTGGCCATCATCACCGCAGCGATGTGAGGCCTTCCCACCGAGCCACCCCCGGCTTCCTCGAGGACCTCGCTCATGTCGATCGGCATCCCCAGTC
>JAHWLC010000261.1 GCA_019347585.1 Actinomycetota bacterium
GGCTCCGCCGTCTGCTCCGGCTTCGTCCCCGGGCCCTCCCCGAGCCGCTGCTGGTCTCGTGGCTGGAGGTGGTGGCGGCACGGCTCTCCTCTCGTGTCGAGGCCGACTTGAGGGCCACGGCGAGGAGAATCGACGAAGCCCTTCCCTTCCTCGTCGGCGGCGCAGTCTCCGAGCCGGCGCGGGTCACCCTGGCCACCGCGGTCCATGGCTGGCTGGCCAACGTTCGCCGGGTCACCGAGGGGATGCCCGCGAGAGACCGGAACGCGGCGACGGCACAGCTGGTCCGGCGCGCTCTCGGCTCCGGCGATGAGGGGCGCCATGGGGCGCTCGGGCCGCGTGAGGGCCACCTCGCCGCGGGGGCTCGCGCCGACCTGGAGCGCCGTCTCTCCGTGGCCTTCTCCCAGCTGGCGGTGATCGCCTCGGCGATCCTCGAGGCGAAGGCCCCCGCTCCAGACGCCTCGAGTCTCGACGAGCTGGTGGTGCTGGCGAATGCGAGGCTCGCCTTCGTCGATGCCTGACGACTGGCCCGGTCTCCTGGAGAAGGCCGAGCTCGCCGTGGGCGCCTGCTCCGGGGTGGTCGAGGACGACCTGATCCGCTCGGTCGCGAACACGGTCCGCGAGGCGCGGATGCGGCTCTCCTACCCCGAGGAGGTGGCGGTGGCCGCCCTGGTGGGAGGTACCGGGTCGGGGAAGTCGAGCCTGCTCAACGCGGTCATGGGCGCCGAGATAGCCGAGACCGGGGGGATGAGGCCCACCACCTCGGCTCCGATGGCCGTGGTGCCGGCGTCGATCGGAGAGGCGATGGACAGCTACCTGGCGATGCTCGGAATCGACGAGATACACCACGACGGGCCCCACGACCGGCTCTGCCTCATCGACATGCCGGACACCGACAGCGTCGAAGTCGGCCATCGTCTCCAGGTCGAGCGGCTCCTCCCCGTCGTCGACGCGGTGGTCTGGGTGTTGGACCCGGAGAAGTACCGCGACGCCACCCTCCATCGAGAGCACCTCGCCGGGATGGCCGACAGCGCCGATCGCTTCGTGTTCGTCCTCAACCAGGCGGACCGGGTCGACGAGGCGAGCGGGGAGGCGCTGCGGGCGGACCTGTTGAAGGCGCTCGCCGAGGACGGAATCGGGCACCCCTCGCTGGTGGTCACCGCCGCCGCCCCCCCGTCCGGGCCACCCGTCGGAATCGACGAGTTGCTCACCCGCATCAGCGAGAGAGCCGGGAGCGAGGAGACACTGCAGCGAAAGCTGGTCTCCGACCTGCGCCGAGGGGTCGACCGTCTCCTCGAAGCCACGGGAGGGACCGGTCTCGACTTCGAGAGACGCGCCGCCGGCGCTCAGGAGAAGGCCATGGCCTCGATCGCAGACGGTGACGAAGACTCTGCCGTGCTCGGGCTCACCGGCTTCCTCAACGGGCTGGCCAGGGAGACGGGCGAGGTGGTCGGACCCGGTATCGAGAACATCGCGGTAGAGGTGCCCGTCCATGTGCGGGCGGTGGCCGAGGGCCCGGGCCCACCCCTCTCCGAGTCGGTCATCGCCCCGGTGCGGTCGATGCTGGCGGGCCGGGCACGAGCCAACGCCCTCCTCGCCGAACTAGCCCTGAACCTGCGCCACCTCGAGCCCGGTGCCGCTCGTTAACCTCGCTGCCCCATACCGCCGACTCGTCACAGGAGGAACGCCGTCGACCTCTCTGCTGAAGTGATGGAGAACCTGATCCGCACTGCTTTCGTAGTGCTCGCCGCGGCCGTGGCCTACTGGCTGGCGCTACGAGTCGGGTCCGGATTCGTGCGTCGCGCCGAGGCCAGGGGTGTCGAGCCGGGGGCGCGTGCGGCCACGCTGTGGATCATGATGCGGAGGGTGGCCATGATCGCCGTGGTGGTGCTGGCGGTTCTGTTGATCTTCGCGGTGTGGGAGTTCAGCCTCACCCCCTTCCTGGCGGTGGCCACCGTCTTTGGCGCCGCCGTCGGGTTCGGGGCCCAGGACCTGGTCAAAGATCTCATCGCCGGTTTCTTCATACTCGCCGAGGACCAGTTCCGCATCGGTGACACCGTCACCATCGCCGACACGGTCGGGACCGTCAAGGACATCCAGCTCAGGGTGACCGTGCTCCGCGATCTCGAGGGCAACGTCCACTACGTCCCCAACGGGCAGATCAAGGTGGCATCCAACTTCA
>JAHWLC010000262.1 GCA_019347585.1 Actinomycetota bacterium
GAGGATGATCACGAGCAAGCCGAGCAGACCTATCGCCAGCGCGACCGAGTAAACCTTGACCATCGGCGCCAGAGGGTACCCAGAACCGCTTTCTCCCCCGCGAAGCGGGGGAGATGGCCAGGGCCGGGACCGGGAGGCAGGTCTCGCTCAGGAGACATTGCGCTCCCGGGGAACCAGCTTCAGCCCCGGGACGAGGCCATGATCGGCCAGGTTGGCCAGGGCGGTGCGGGTCGCCTCGGTCAGTTCCACCGGGGCCTCGTCGAGCAGATAGGTGACCACGCAGTCCCCGCAGGCAGCGGTCTCTCTCATCGCGCAACTCTCGCAGTCGATCAGCATCGTCGTCCTCCTTGCCAGACAGGCTAAGGACACGCTGTGACACGAAATGACGAACCTCCGGTAGTTAGTCCCATATCTGGGACAAACCGCCTCGAGAAAGCTCGCGACGGCTCACGCGTGGTTTTCTCGAGGTAGTTAGGCCCGTATCCGGGCCTAACTACCGGAGGTTTGAAATCCCATTCACTCTTCTTCGATGAAGCCGTTCTCGACCAGCCAGTCGCGGGCGACATCGTCGGGGTTCTGTGCTTCGAGCTCGACCCTTCCGTTGAGGTCGAGGAGGACATCTGTGGTGATCTCGGCGGAGATCGAGTTGATCAGCTGCCTGAAGACGTCCCCATAGGCGTCGATGACCTCTTGATTCACCACCGGGATGATGTTCTCGGGAGCGATGATCTCCTCGGTGCCCTCCAGGGCGACGAAGCCCCTCTCGGTTATCACCGGCTGGGTGGAGAAGAGCAGGGCGACCTGGATGTCGCCCGCTTCGAGGGCGGCGACGCGGGCCGCTCCCTCCTGGATCGCCTCGAACTGGAGGTTGTCCAGCCCGTACGTCTCCACGAGACCGGCGTAGCAGGTCTCCCGCTCTTCACACTCTGGCGGTCCGCCGAGGGTGACGTCGCCGAGCCCGCTCAGGTCTTGCACGGTGCTGACGCCGTTCTCATCGGCGAAGTCACCCGTGACCACGAAGACGTTCTTGTCCTGACCTGGGGCCGGCTCGAGGACGGTCACTCCCATCTCGCCGAAGAGCTCGGCCAGGATCAGCGTCGCCTCCTCGGTGTCGTTGGGCGCGGTCTCCCCGAAGCCGACGGTGATCGCCGATCCCAGATACTCCGGGATGAAGTCGATGTCTCCCCCCTCGATCTCGGGGAAGATCAGCTCACGGGACCCCAGGTTGAGGTTTCTCTCCACAGGGAAGCCCCGGTCCTCCATCGCCTGCGCGTAGATCTCCGCCAGGATCACCGATTCGGGGAAGTTGAACGAGGCCACATTGATAGTCGGGCCCTCGGGGATGTCGGCGCCTTCACCCGATCCGTCGCCACATGCCGCCACGATGAGCGCCAGTGCCGCCAGGATCGCCCCGAAGACGCGGTTGCGGTTGCTCCGCATGGGTCTTTCCTTTCGTAGTCCGAATGAGCCCACCGGGCGGCGGGCTCACTGAGAGGAACAATATGCCCGCGAACGCTGTTCCAGGAAACTCGTGGCCGTCGCTAGGAAATCGTCGCCGCCGCCCGCACCTCGGTATCGGAGAGCCGTCGCACCCCGGGGGGCAGGACGGCCCTCTCCAAACGGGCGAAGACCCAATCGACGGCCAGAGTGAGGATGGCGATGAGAACCGCACCGGCGAACACCTCCGCCCTCCCCAGCCTCCCCTGGGCGAAACCTCTCACCACGTACTGGCCCAGGCCGCCACCCGGCGAGAGGACGGCGGCAAGCGGCACAGTGGCGAGCACCTGGATCAGCGCGATGCGAACACCGGCGAGGATCACGGGCTCTCCGATCGGGATCTCGACCCGCCACAGAATCTCTCTCTCGGTCAATCCCATCCCCCGCGCCGCCTCCACGGTGGCTGCCGGGGCATTGGCGATGGCGGTGTAGGCATTGGTGAATATCGGGGGTATCGCCAGCACCAACAGCGCCACCACCGCCGGCCAGAAGCGGAAGCTCAATCCGGCACGGATGAAAAACAGCCCGGCCAGGATGAGCAGCCCGAAGGAGGGGACGGCGCGGCCTACGTTGACCACGGCGTTGATCGAGAACTCCCCGATCCGACGATGTCCCAGCCAGAGGGCAAGAGGCAGGGCGATGACGATCGCGATAACCA
>JAHWLC010000263.1 GCA_019347585.1 Actinomycetota bacterium
GGGAGCGTGGCTACCGCGCCGAGGTGCTGGTGGACGACAACCGGCTCGCCGACCGGCTCCCTGCCATCCGCTCCGGATTGGGCTGGCAGGGGCGCAGCACGATGGTGCTCTCCCCCGGGCACGGGCCGTGGCTCCTCCTGGGGACCGTGGTCACCGATGCCCGGCTGACCCCAACCGCAGCGAGCTCACGGACCTGTGGCACCTGCACGGCCTGCATACCGGCCTGCCCCACCGGCGCGATCACCACAGGCGGCCTCGACGCCCGGCGCTGTCTCTCTACCTGGCTGCAGACGGGCGGATCGATGCCATTGTGGGTCAGGCCCCTGATGGGCAGGCGGATCTACGGATGCGACGACTGCCTCGTTGCCTGCCCTCCCGGTTCCCCCCGCCTCCGAGCTGCAGACGGCCGCCAGGTCGGGCTCCCCTTCACCGAGCTGCTGGCAGCGGCCGACGAGGAGCTCATGGCCCGCTTCGCCCACTGGTACATCCCCCGGCGCGAGGCGCGCTTTCTCCGTCGCAACATCCTGGTGGCAGCGGGCAACTCCCGGGAGCCGGAGGCATGGGAGCCGATCAGCCGGCACCTCGGCCATCGCTCGGCGCTGGTCCGGGGACACGCCGCCTGGGCGCTGGCCCGCTCCGGGGCGAGCGACGCGAGCGAAAGTCTTGGGGCGCGGCTCGATGTGGAAACCGTCCCGGAAGTCGTCGAGGAGCTCGAGATCGCCTTGCTCATGAGGGAAGACCCCAACCGGTATCAGGAGCTGTTGGACGCGGACGAGACGATGCGGGCCGGGACCCGATCAGCCCCAGGCGGGGTCGCCGAGCCTGTTACGCAGCGACATCATCGTTTTGGCGTGGATCTGGCAAACCCGTGACTCGGTGACACCCAGCACCTCGCCGATCTCGGCAAGCGTCATCCCCTCGTAGTAGTAGAGGGTGACCACCAGACGCTCCCTCGGGGGGAGACGGTTGATCGCGTCGACCAGGCCGCGCCGGGTCTCCTCGGCCTGGAAGGCGAACTCGGGCGAGATTCCGGTTGGGTCGGCGAGCATCTCTCCCATCGACGTGGATGAGTCCGAGGCCACGAACTCGTCGAGGGCGGCGATGCCGGAGCGCCCGATCTCGGCGAGGGCGTCCCGCAGCTCCTCGATGGGCATCTCGAGCTGGGCCGCCATCTCCTCCTCGGTGGGTGAGCGCTGCAGGCGGTGCTCCAAATCGACGATGGCGGTCTCGATGCGGCGGGCGCGGGAACGGACCGATCGCGGCACCCAGTCCAGTGCCCTCAGCTCGTCGAGGATCGCCCCCTTGATGCGGTTGATGGCGTAGGTCTCGAACTTGAAGCCGCGATCGGGCTCGAACTTGTCGATGGCGTCGATAAGGCCGAACAGCCCGTAACTGGCGAGGTCGTTGTGGTCCACCGACCTGGGGAGTCCTGCCCCGACCCGACCCGCCACGTACTTGACCAGCGGGGAGTAGTGCAGGATGAGCCGTTCCCGCAGGGCATCCTCACCGGATGCCTTGAAACGCTCCCAGAGCCCGTTGACCTCGGCTTGCTGGTCAGGCTCTCGGGTGGCTTCGGTCATAGGTGCCTCTCAAATGGCGGCGGCTGATAGCAGTGTAGATCTGGGTGGTGGCCAGATCGGTATGGCCCAGCAGGTCCTGGACGGTGCGGAGGTCGGCGCCCCCCTCCAGGAGGTGGGTGGCGAAGCTGTGGCGAAGGGCATGGGGGAAGGTGGCGAGACGGCGGGAGACCACCCGGCGCAGGTCGCGGGGGCCCATTTCCCCACCACGAACCCCCACCCACAGAGCGGTTCCGGCGTGGGGACCGGCGAGGCCGGACCTCCCGCCGGCCAGATAGGCCGCGATGGCCTCCCGGGCCGGCTTGCCGACGGGGACCACCCTGGTCTTGTTGCCCTTGCCGGTGACGGTGACCGTGTCCGACCCCACATCGGAGACACGCAGGGAGGCCAGCTCTGATATGCGAAGCCCCGTGGCATAGAGGGTCTCCACGATGGCCCGGTCGCGTAGCCCCACCGGGTCCGAGGTGTCGATTCCTTCGAGGACACGGGCCAGGGTGTGCACCGGGAGAGCGCGGGGGAGCGGCTTTCCCAGCTTGAG
>JAHWLC010000264.1 GCA_019347585.1 Actinomycetota bacterium
GCGAAGGCGCTAGGCCACTTCGAAGCTTGAGACACCTCCTTGCCGAGAAACGACGCGTTCTCGGCTGCCGAATGAGGTGGTGGAACGGATTCGGCTGGCAGTAGCCAGCGCCTCCCGAGTCCGCTCCCCGATGCGCTTCCTCTCGAACCAACGCTCGCATCTACTCCAGATGTACTCGGGCCAACGTCCGGGGGATGTGAACAACGGGGTTCAACTGCCTTCTGTCACCTCATAGATTTCATCGGCAACCAGTCCATGCGCTTCCCGATGCACCTTCACTGCGGTGTCCGCATCTGGAGCATCCACCAGGCAGAAGATCTTGGTCCCCTCGTTGTTCACCCAGTACCGCTTGTAATCCACGTCATAGGCGGTCTGCGTCTCGATATCGGCCTTGTGGGCTTCCGCTACGTCGGCAGCGGACACGCCTTCGCCCAGCGTGTGAACATCCATGAATGTCGGCATCACCTGACTCCTTTCTCGGGGGACTAGCAAGTTATACCAAACCCGCCCGAGCCGGGCCCCTCCGGGAGGGAAGAGGATTCCCTGTCGCCGTATCGGCCGGATCTAGTGGGGCGGGACGTGCTCGTCGTAGTCGGCGCCGATCACCATCGACCATTCCCGGATGTGCCAGGACTCGACGAGGCCGTTGAGGACGTAGGGATCGCCTTCGGCGAAAGCTCGAGCGATTCGGTCGTCCGGGCCGCGGAACAACAGGGCGGCGCCATCGACCGGGTCGGCGTAGGCACCGGCGTATCGCAGCTCACCGCGTTCGGCGGCGGCCCGCGCCAGGGCGAGGTGGTCGGCCCGGTATGGCTTGCGGCGCTCCGGGTAATCGTCGACTACCTCGTAGAAGAGGAGGAAATACCTCACCTCGTCAGCGTATTCGGGGAGTGACTCACCCGTAGTAGCTGAGGATCTGCAGCTCCACCGACAGATCGACGTGGCGCACCGCCACCCCGTCGGGCACGCTCACCCGCTGCGGAGCGAAATTGAGGATCGAGGAGATCCCCGCCGATGAGAGCAGATCTGCCACCGGTTGGGCGGCCCCGGCCGGCACTGCCAGGATCGCCATCTCGAAGTTCCCCGCAGCGCAGTCGGCGGTGATGCGCTCGAGGTCCAACACCGTGAGCTCACCGATCCTCTCCCCGATCCGCGCCGGGTCGACGTCGTATATCGCCACCACGTCGAAGCCCCGCTTCCCCAGTCCGGTGTACCGGGCGAGTGCGGTCCCCAGGTTGCCCGCTCCGACGATGGCCACCCGCCGCCTCGAGTCGATTCCGAGCTCGCGCCTGATGCGGTCCCTAAGCGGCGCCACCGAGTAGCCGACACCCCGGGTCCCCTGGAAACCGAGCGCAGAGAGGTCGCGTCGGACATTGGCCGCGTTGACTCCGGCGGCCCCGGCCAGGTCCCCGGAGCTCACGGTTTCCCGCTCGGCGTCGATGTCCTCCAGCAGCCGCAGGTAGCGGGGGAGCCGGGCGACTGTGGCGCGGGAGAGGCCGGGCATCGTGGCGACGATACCGCGCCCCTTTTCCCTGTTCCCACCCGCCACTCCTACGCTTGCCCCTCATGACCTCGCCCTCTGTGCTCGTGGTGGGTGGCGGGCCCGCCGGCTCCGCGGCAGCATTCTGGCTGGCGCGTGCCGGCCACGAGGTGACCCTGGTCGAGAAGAAGGAATACCCCAGGGACAAGACCTGTGGCGATGGCCTCACACCCCGGGCGATCCTCCAGCTCCAGGAGATGGGCTTCGACTTCGAGGTCCCCGAGTTCCACCGCATCACCGGGCTTCGCTCCTATGCCGGCGACGACCTCATGCTCGAGCTGGGCTGGCCCGAGCACAGCCGCTTCCCAGACTGGGGAGGCGTGATCAGGCGGCGCGACCTCGACGGCCAAGTAGCCCGGCTCGCCGAGAAGGAAGGGGTCCGGGTCCTGGAGAAGACAGAGGCCACCCCGGTCATCGAGGACGGGCTGCTCACCTCGGTGGCCCTGGCCAACGGTTCGGAGGCCGAGACCGTGGCCCCCCGGATCACCATCATCGCCGACGGGTCGATGAACCGCTTCGGCCGCGAGCTGGGCACCTCCCGCCGT
>JAHWLC010000265.1 GCA_019347585.1 Actinomycetota bacterium
AGCGAGTCGAAGAGGGCGAGACGGTGGCTTCGATCTCGGATGCCTTCGGCAACAGGGCCACCCGGGTCAAGGCAACCCAGACCGGGTGGGTGATCGCCAGCACGGTGCGCCCGCTGGTCAACCTGGGCGAGGCACTGGTGCACATCGCCGCCGAGGCGGGGCCGGACATCGACGAGCCGGCGGAGCGGCAGCGTTAGACCCTGAGCGCCTAGCTGGCCTTCTTGATCTCCTCGAGCCAGCGACGGCGAATCGCCCTCCGCTCCTTGGGGGTGTGACCGCCCCAGATCCCCTCTGTCTGGTTGGTCTCAACGGCCCAGGTGAGGCACTCGTCTGCGACGGGGCAGGTGGCACAGACGGCCTTGGCCTTGGCAATCCCGGCCAGGTCCTCTTTGTCGGGGAAGAACGAGACTTGCTCGGAGATCTCCAGGCAAGCCGCCGCCTCCCGCCACGTTGTCACGGTGAGGTCGATCATCTCATGCCAATCATGGGCTGGTCCTCGTAAACGCAGGGTCAAGAGCTTTCGTTCCAGCTTTCGGGGTCATCACCCTCCTGACCGGGGCTTTCTCCGGTTCTCGCCCCCCGGGGACGATTGCGGAACCGGCTAGTGGGGTAGGCCTTTATATCTATGACGCATCCACGGCCCCACACGGTTGCATCCGATGAGCTCGGCCAGATCGACGACCTGGGAAGACCGCTCAGGGACAGCGGGGATCTCGACCCTCTCCTCGCCGCCATCGGCGATTGCCGCTTCGTACTTCTGGGCGAGGCGTCCCACGGCACCCACGAGTACTACCGCTGGCGCTCGGCGATCACCAAGCGGCTGGTCGAGGAGCGCGGCTTCAGCATGATCGCCGTCGAGGGCGACTGGCCCGACTGCTACGCGGTGAACGAATGGGTGCGCCGTGCCGACCGCGCGGAGCGCGCAGCCACAGAGGTGCTGGCGGGATTTGCGCGCTGGCCCACCTGGATGTGGGCGAACCACGAGGTGGCCGACCTGATCACGTGGATGCGCAGCCACAACACCGACCGCGCCCCCCGGCAGCAGGTCGGCTTCTACGGCATCGACGTGTACTCCCTGTGGGAGTCGCTGCGGGCGGTCATGGACTACCTCACCGAGCACGACCCCGACGCCGTGCAGACCGCTGCCGACGCCATCCGCTGCTTCGATACCTACGGCGAGGACCCCCAGCAGTACGCCTGGGCGGCCCGGCTCGCCCCCGCCAGCTGTGAGGACGAGGTGGTCGACCTCTTGGTCGAGTTACATCGGGGGGAGTCCGACTTCGGCGACGACCCGGAGGCCCGGTTCGACGCCCTGCAGAACGCCGAAGTGCTCGCCGGGGCGGAGAAGTACTACCGGACGATGGTGCGAGTCGACGGGGAGTCTTGGAACGTCCGCGACCTGCACATGGCGGACACGCTCGACCGCCTGGTCAAGCATCACGGCGGCGACGCCAAGGCCGTCGTCTGGGAGCACAACACACACGTCGGGGACGCCCGCGCCACGGACATGGCCGCAGCCGGGATGGTCAATGTGGGCCAGGTGGTCCGGGAACGCCATCTCGGCGCAGGGGTGGCCCTGGTTGGCTTCGGAGGCCATCGCGGCTCCGTGATCGCCGCAGAGGCGTGGGGGGCGCCGATGCAGCGGATGGCCGTCCCCGCCGCACCGGAGGGGGCGCACGAGGGCCTGATCCACGAGGAGATCGGTGAGCCGTCTCTCTTCGTCTTCCCCGAAGACCGATCGGGGCCGTGGCTCTCCGCCCGCCGCGGCCACCGCGCCATCGGCGTCGTCTACCACCCCGAGCGGGATCGACCCGGCAACTGGGTGCCCACCGTTATCGGCCGCAGGTACGACGCCTTCCTCTACTTCGAGGAGACCCAGGCACTCCACCCTCTGGTGGCCCTCCCCGTCGGCAAGGAGCTGGAGACGTACCCCTGGAACGTGTGAGCATAGTGGCCCCGCTATCCAAACTCGTAAGGCTCGGGAACCGCACCCGGCCCGAGACGGGAGAGCTCCGCCCGGGCCACCGACCGGCGGTGCACCTCGTCGGGGCCGTCGGCG
>JAHWLC010000026.1 GCA_019347585.1 Actinomycetota bacterium
GGCGATATCGCCGAGCGGATGGTCGCCGGATTCACCGCCGGGATGCTCCGGGATGGTCTTCGGCGCCCGGGGAAGGTTTGGCGGTGTCGCCTTGCTCAAGAGAACGGAGAGCGGCGCCACATAGTGGGTCGACATCCAGACCAATGACCGAAACAGCCCCTCGTCGAAGATCGGGGCCTCCCCGGACACGCCGGCGACATCCTTCAGAGAGCGCGCCGGGGCGTCCCCGATCTCCACCACCCATCCCCTCACCCGGCGCCCCGACAGGGGAACCCGGACCAGTGACCCGATGGAGACCTGAGCTGCGAGATGCTCGGGGACCGAGTACCAGAAGCCGTCGTCGACGGCGAAGGACGGCACATCGGGCACGACCAACGCCGCGCTCAGAGCCCTGCCGCCCTCCTGATGTCCTCCACCTTGTCCAGCTGCTCCCAGGCGAAGCCGGGCCGGCCGAAGTGGCCATAGGCCGCGGTCGGCCGGAAAATCGGGCTGGTCAGGCCGAGGTGGTCGATGATCACCCCCGGGCGGAAGTCGAAGACCTCGGTGACCACGCCTTCGATCCGCTCCGGGTCGAGCTCATGGGTGTCGAAGGTCTCGACATGGATCGAGAACGGCTCGGGACGGCCGATCGCATAGGAGAGCTGGATCTCGAGCTTGGAGGCGACACCCGCCGCCACCAGGTTCTTGGCGGCCCAACGTGCCGCATAGGCAGCCGAGCGGTCCACCTTGGTGGCGTCCTTGCCGGAGAAGCACCCGCCGCCGTGCCGGGCGTACCCCCCGTAGGTGTCGACGATGACCTTGCGCCCGGTGAGGCCGGTGTCGGCCACGGGCCCCCCGATGACGAAATTCCCCGAAGGATTGAAGATGAAGTCGAGGCTCTCGGACATCATCCCCTGCGGTATCACCTCGGTGACCACCGTGTCGAAGACCTCCCGGCTCATCTGCTCTTTATCGATCCCCTCCTGGTGATGGGTGGAGATGAGGACCTTCTCCACACTCGCCGGCCGGCTACCCTCGTATCGCACCATCACCTGGGTCTTGCCATCGGGGCGGAGGTAGTCGAGCTTGCCGGTCTTGCGGACTTCGGCAAGTCGTTCGGCGAGACGATGGGCGAGCTGGATCGGGAGCGGCATCAGCTCCTCGGTTTCGTCGACCGCGAACCCGAACATGATCCCCTGGTCGCCGGCGCCGAGCGGCGCGTCACTTCCGCCGACGCCTCCGGCGATGTCCGGGCTCTGTGGGTGGATCCGGTTCTCGAACTGCAGGGTGGAGGCATCGAACTCGGGATCGAACCCGTCGTACCCGATCTCGCGGATGGTGCGGCGGACGATCCCCTCGACGTCGAGGTCGCCGTCGGCGGTGATCTCACCCCCCACGAGGGCGAGGCGGGTGGTGACGAAGGTCTCGCAGGCGACGCGGCCGCTGGGATCATCGCGCATGACGGCATCCAGCACGCCATCGGAGATCTGATCGGAAACCTTGTCGGGATGACCCTCGGTCACCGACTCCGACGTGAAGAAGAAGGACCTCACGATGCTGCGAGGTTAACCCCGGGCCGACAGGTCGGCGTTGACGCGGTCGAGGAGGCGCGCAGCCACCTCCCTCTTGCCGAGGAGGGGCCAGCGGTCGGTGTTGCCCTCGGGATCGACGATCACCACCCGGTTGGTGTCGCTCCCGAAGCCCGATCCGGGCTCGGTGACGTCGTTGTAGACCAGGAGGTCGACGCCTTTTTGCATGGTCTTGGCCACGGCGCGGTCCAGGTCGCCGGTCTCGGCGGCGAAGCCGACCACATAGGGCCGGTTCTCCCGATCGATCACCGATGCCAGAACGTCGGGTGTGGGCTCCAGTTCGATCGAGGAGAGGCCCTCGGACCGCGAGATCTTCTCGTCGCCGGAGCGGGCTGGGCGAAAGTCGGCCACTGCCGCCGCCATGATGGCGACGTCTGCCTCGATACCGCTCACCGCCTCGAGCATCTCGGCCGCGGTCTCCACCTCGACCACCTTGACCGAGGGAACGACCGCAAGGTCGGACGCCGTGACCAGCGTGACCTGATAGCCGCGGCGGGCCGCCTCGTCGGCGATGGCGTGGCCCATCTTCCCCGAGGAGCGATTGCCCAGGAAGCGAACCGGGTCGAGCGGCTCGCGGGTCCCGCCTGCGGTGACGAGCACCCGGAGCGACCCGTCCGAGCCGCCCAGGATGCCCGCTATCGCCTCCATGATCTGCTCGGGCTCGGCCATCCGGCCGATGCCGGCGTCGCCGCCGGCGAGGGCGCCGGAGGCAGGTCCAACGAAATGGTGCCCGTCGGAGCGAAGGGTGGAGAGGTTGCGCTGGGTGGCCGGGTGCTCCCACATCTCGGTGTGCATCGCCGGGGCGAACAGGACGGGGACTTCGGTGGCGAGGACGGTGGCAGTGAGCAGGTTCGAGGAGATGCCGTTGGCGATCTTGCCCATCGTCGAGGCAGTGGCAGGGGCGACGACCACCAGCTCGCACCAGCGCGCCAGGTCGGTGTGCGGTGAGACCGAGTGGCCGTGGAACAGATCGGTGTGGGGATGGCGGCCCACGATCGCGGCGAAGGTCTGGGGGCCGATGAACGCTTGCGAGGAGTCGGTCAGGATCACCTCGACGTCTGCGCCCGCCTCGACCAGCAGACGGGCGAGATAGGCGCTCTTGTAGGCGGCGACTCCGCCCGTGACGGCGAGCAGGACCCGCCGGCCCTGGAGCATCTACTCCTCGGTGGTCTCGACCGCCACCTTGCCCTCGGCTATCTCCTCCATGGCGATGGTGAGCGGCTTGCGTGAGAGGGAATGGACTTGTGGCGGCACGAACTCGCCGTACCCCACACCGAGCTGGTGGAAGTAGCTGTTGATCTGCCGGGCACGGCGGGCCGACACCACCACGGTGGCGAAGCGGTTGCCGATCTGGTCGATGACGTCTTCGAGCTTCATTGGTTCCTTCGGGAAGGGGTGGACGGTCTCAGGCTAATTGATCAGCCCCCGATTGCCAGATTCTCGTGTCCGGAGGTGGCCGACGATCCGGTCCACTACCTCCTCGACGGTCAGATCCGATGTGTCCACCACCAGGTCGTAATGGCCGTGGTCGGTGTAGTCGAGGCCGTAGTAGCCGAGGTACCTCTCCCGCTCCGACTCGGTGCGGGCCTCGATGGCACGTCTCGTCGTCTCCAGGTCGACGTTCTCCCGCTCGGTGCCCCGCCGCGCCTCGTAGACCCGCCGCGCCGCCACCTCCCGGCTCACCTCGAGGAACACCTTCACCGAGGAAGGCACGAAATGCCAGCCCAAGCGGGCGTCGACCACCAGGTCGTCGGCTTCCTCGGCGAGACGGACCGTGCGGGCGTCGATCTCGGCGTCGATGGAGTCGTCTTCCTCGGCGAGCCGCGACAACTCCAGGATGGACATGCCCCGCTCGCGGGCGATCTCCCGCATGAAGTCGCCCGCCGAGGCGTGAGCCACTCCAAGCGCCTCAGCCAGCCGTGATGCCACCACACTCTTGCCGGATCCGGGCCGGCCGGAGAGCGTGATGATCACCGCGCTCTAGCTGTACTCTTCGATCAGGGCTTCTTTCTGCCGGTCTCCGAGGCCGCGGATCCTGCGGTTCTCGGCAATGCCGAGCGACTCCATCATCCGCTTCGCCTTGATCTTGCCGGTCCCCGGCATCGACGCGATCAGAGACTCCACCTTGAGACCTGCGACCAGCTCGTCTTGGTCGGCCCGCTCGAACAGCTGTGGCAAGGTCATGGACCCGGTCTTGAGCAACTCCTTGACCTCGGCGCGTACCCGGCGCGCCTTGGCCGCCTTCTCCAAGGCCGCCTTGCGCTGCTCCTCGGTCAACTTGGGTGGCTGTGCCATTGCCTATCTGCCTCCTCTCGGGCGGAATGCCCAGGCATGCGGCATCGACCATAGCCTGGGCAAGGCCCGCGAGAGCTTCAAACCGACGGTGTCCGCTTTGCCAGATCGGCCACCTCCATCGCCGCCTGAACCGGGTCGGGCGCTTCGGTGATCGCCCGGCCCACCACGAGGAGGTCCGCCCCGGCGGCGACGGCCTCCTGGGGCGTGGCCACCCGTCGCTGATCGTGGGAGCGGGACACGTCGACCCGGATCCCGGGAGTCACCGCCAGCAGCTGCTCAGAGACTTCCTTGACCACCCCCACCTCGTCCACGGCGCACACCACTCCCTCCGCGCCCGCTTCTTCGGCGACGAGCGCGAGCCGCCGCACCTGGTCCGCCAACGGCCCGGCCACTCCGAGAGCGGCGAGATCGGCGTCGGCGACCGAGGTGAGCACGGTGACGGCGAGAAGCCCGGTGTCCTCGCCGAGAGCCTCCACGACCGCCGCGAGCATGGCCGGGCTCCCGGAGGCATGGGCCGTGACCCAGCGTGCCCCGCGGCCGGCCAGTGAGCGCGCTGCCGCGGCGGCGGTGTTGGGGATGTCGTGCAGCTTGGCGTCTGCGAACACCGGGAGCCCGAGCGCGGAGATCCTGGAGATGGCTTCGGGGCCCTCGGAGGCCATCAGCTCCAGACCCACCTTGAACCCGCCGACATGGGGGGCGAGCCGACGGGCAAGGAGTTCCGCCCGCTCCAGGTCGGGCAGGTCGAGGGCGACGAGCACCGGGTTCAATCCGCCGCCATCGTCAGTTCCGCCGGCCGATGGCACCCGAGCCGATCCATCACCTCGACCAGCTCGGCGAGGACCCGCCCGCCAGCGGAAGGGGCGGCGAGCAGGAGGGTCCCCAGCTCCACCGCCGAAGCCCCCGCCATCAGGTACTCCGCCACGTCCTGACCGGTCATCACCCCGCCACACCCGACGATGGGGAGCCCGGGCAGGGCGCGATGCACCTGGTAGACACAGCGCAGCGAGATCGGCTTGAGCCCGGGACCGCTGTATCCCCCGGTGCCCCCGGAGAGCAGCGGCCTCCGCGTCTCCAGAGAGACCCCAAAGCCCGAGGCGGTGTTGGTGAGGACGGCGAAGTCCGCTCCGGCCTCGGCGCAAGCAGCGGCGCTGGCCACGATGTCGGGGGAGTCGGGAGACAATTTGGCCCCGACGGGAAGGGTGGTGCTTCGCCGGACCGCGTCGATCACCTCCCCTGCCGCCTCGGGGTCGAAGGAGAATATGACGCCGTCGTCGAGGTTGGGACAGGAGAGGTTGACCTCGATGGCGGCGACACCGGCATACTCCAGGCCCTTGGCTACCAGGGCGAAGCCCTCGGCGCTCTCCCCCACCGCCGAGCCCCACACCTCGACCCCCAGACCCCCGAGGCGCGGCCCGTTCTCGGCCACCCAGGTCCCGATTCCCGGGTTCTGGATCCCGATGCCGTTGAGCATCCCCACTCTGGTCGGAGCGAGACGGGGCGGTGGCCGCCCCGCCCACGGCTCGGGTGCCACCGACTTGGCCACGGCGGCCCCGTAAGCCGAGGTCGAGGCGACCTCGGCCCACTCCCAAACGGCGCCGACGGTGCCCGACGCCGCCACCAGAGGGGTGCGCAGCTCCATCGGCCCCACTCGGGCCGTCAGTCGGCCCGGTGCCATTCCTGGAGGCTCCGTGGCTTGTGGATCGCCCCGGGACCGGCGCGCAGGCTGCGGGCCACGGCGAGGCCGCCGTGCACGGTGGTGACGCAGGGCACGGCGTGGCGGCGGGCAGCCTTCCTGATCGTCATCCCGTCGGAGCGGGCCCTCCCGCCACGGGGGGTGTTGATGACCAGGGACACCTCGCCGTTCTCCAGACGCTCCCCGATGTCCCGGCGGCCCTCCCCGATCTTGTTCACCACCTCGGTGTCGACGGCGTGATGACGCAGATAGCGGGCGGTGCCGGCAGTGGCGAGCAGCTCGAAGCCCAGCATGACGAACGCCTGGGCCACCGCCAGGCCGAGAGCCTTGTCCCGGTCGGCGAAGGAGAGAAAGACCCGCCCCCGGTCGGGAAGGACCCGGCCTGCGCCCAACAGCGCCTTGGCGTAGGCCACACCGACATCGGAGCCGATCCCCATGACCTCACCGGTGGCCTTCATCTCCGGCCCCAGCACCGAGTCCTCCTCGGGGAACCGGTCCCAGGGCAGCACCGCCTCCTTGACCGCCACGAACCCTTCCGGTCGCCGGGTGGGCACGAGGCCTTCCTGACGCAGTTCCTCGACGGTCGTTCCCATCATCACCCGGGCGGCGATCTTGGCGAGTGGCATTCCGGATGCCTTGGAGATGAACGGCACCGTGCGCGATCCGCGCGGGTTCGCCTCCAGGATGTAGACGTCGTTTCCCTTGACGGCGAACTGGATGTTGATCAGACCCCGGACCTCCAGGGCCACCGCCAAGTCCCGGGTGGCGCCGAGCAGCTCCTTGATCGCCTCCTCAGAGATGGTCGGCGGCGGGGTCACGCAGGTCGAGTCCCCCGAATGCACGCCGGCCTCCTCCACGTGCTCCATGATCCCGCCGACGAACAGCTCGTGCCCGTCGTATACCGCGTCGACGTCGACCTCGACCGCTGACTCGAGGAAGCGGTCGATGAGGATCGGGCCCGACCCCAGCTCCGCGTCGATCTCCACCGAGGCCAGGTAGCCGCTCAGCGCCTCGAGGGTGTAGACGACCCGCATGCTCCGCCCCCCGAGCACGAAAGAAGGGCGCACCATCACCGGAAGCCCGATCTGGTCGACCACCTCCTCGGCCTCGGCGGCCGAGGAGGCGACACCCGCCGCCGGCTGGCGAAGCCCCAGGTTCCGGCAGATCTCGGCGAACTGCTCGCGATCCTCCGCCAGGGCGATCGATGACGGGGAGGTCCCGGCGATGGGCACCCCCGCCCGGGCCAGATCGGCGGCGAGGTTGAGCGGCGTCTGTCCTCCCAATTGGACGATGACCGCCTCGGGCTTCTCGGCGTCGATGACGTCGAGGACGTCTTCGGTGGTCAAGGGCTCGAAATAGAGACGATCCGAGGTGTCGTAGTCGGTGGAGACGGTCTCCGGGTTGCAGTTGACCATCACCGTCTCGTAGCCCGCCTCTCTGAGGGCGAAGCTGGCATGGACGCAGCAGTAGTCGAATTCGATGCCCTGTCCGATCCGGTTGGGGCCGGAGCCGAGCACCACCACCCGGGGGCGCCGGGACGGCGGGACCTCGGACTCGTCCTCGAAGGTCCCGTAGAGATAGGGGGTGTACGCCTCGAACTCGGCGGCACAGGTATCGACGGTCTTGTAGGTGCGGGAGATTCCCGCCCTCTCCCGGGCCCGCCGCAGCTCCTCGGGGGTGGTGGCCCAGATGCGGGCGATCTGGGAGTCGGAGAAGCCGGCGCGCTTGGCGGCCCGCAGAAGCGCGGGGTCCTTGGAGGACTCCAGCTGCCCTTTCATCTCCACGATCGCGGCCATCTCCTCGATGAACCACGGGTCGACCGAGGAGAGAGCGGCCACCTGCTCGACGGACCATCCCCGCCCCAGCGCCTCGCCGATGGCGAAGACGCGATCGGGGCTGGGCCGGGCCACCATGTCGGCCAGGGCGTCGTCGCCGACGCCCGCCAGCGGGTCGGCGCCGCCGCCTCCGACCAACCCGTCACGCCCGTTCTCCAGGCTGCGCAACGCTTTCTGCAGCGCCTCGGGAAAGGTGCGCCCGATGGCCATTGCCTCGCCGACACTGCGCATCGAAGTGCCGAGAGTGGTCGCGGCCGAGGGGAACTTGGCGAAGTCGAATCTGGGCACCTTCACCACCACGTAGTCCAACGCCGGCTCGAAGGCGGCCGGAGTGGCCCCGGTGATATCGTTGGCGATCTCGTCGAGGGTGCAGCCCACCGCGAGCAGCGCCGCCATCTTGGCGATGGGGAATCCGGTGGCCTTGGAGGCGAGCGCCGACGACCGGCTCACCCGGGGATTCATCTCGATGACCAGGCGGCGCCCGGTGGCGGGGTCGACGGCGAACTGCACGTTGGACCCTCCCGTCTCCACGCCGATCTCCTCGAGCACCCGGATCCCATCGTCCCTCATCTCCTGGTACTCCCGATCGGAGAGGGTCTGCACCGGGGCCACGGTGATCGAGTCACCGGTGTGGACCCCCATGGGGTCGAGATTCTCGATCGAGCACACGATCACCGCATTTCCCGCCCGATCGCGCATCACCTCGAGCTCGTATTCCTTCCAGCCCCGCACCGACTCCTCGACCAGGACTTCCCCGACCGGGGAGGCAGCCAGCCCGGAGCGAGCCACCTCTGCCAGCTCCACCTCGTTGCCCGCGATCCCGGTGCCCCCGCCTCCCAGGATGTAGGAGGGGCGGATCATCACCGGATAGCCGATCTCGCCGGCGATGCGGAGCACCTCGGCCATCGAGCGGGCGTAACCGGCGCGGGGGACGGCGAGCCCCGCCGCCTCCATCACCTCCTTGAACCGGCCCCGGTCCTCCGCCTTCTCGATGGCGTCGAGCCCGGCGCCGATCATCTCCACCCCGTGCCGCTCCAGCACTCCGCTCCGGGCCAGCTCGGCCGCGACGTTGAGCGCGGTCTGCCCACCCATGGTGGCGAGGAGGGCATCCGGCCGCTCCCGGGCGATGATCTCCGCCACCACCTCTGGCGTGATCGGCTCGATGTAGGTGGCGTCGGCGAACTCGGGATCGGTCATGATCGTCGCCGGGTTGGAGTTGACCAGGATCACGCGGTACCCGCTGGCCCGGAGCACCTTGGCCGCCTGGGTGCCCGAGTAATCGAATTCGCAGCCCTGGCCGATCACGATGGGGCCGGAACCGATGAGCATGATCGACCTGATGTCGCCACGGGGAGGCATCAGCGGCCCCCCTCGATGAGCTCGACGAACTCGTCGAAGAGGCCCCGGGCGTCGGAGGGGCCCGGGGCCGCCTCGGGGTGATATTGGACGGAGAACACAGGGTGCCCTTCCAGCGACATGCCCTCCAGGGTCCCGTCGTTCAGGTTCTGGTGAGTTGGCACCAGCCGCCCGTGCCCCGTCTCCACCGAAGACGGGAGGAGCTCCGGCCCCGCCAGGCCTTTCCTCGCCGGTGGCGTCTCCCCGCTGAGGGCCCACAGGTCGACGGCGAAGCCGTGGTTCTGGGCGGTGATCTCCACCCCGCCGCCACGGGCGGGAGGTTGGGGGGGCGTCGCCCCCCCTCGCCGCCGGAGACGGCGCACCGGGTGATTGCCCCCGTGATGGCCGAAGGGGAGCTTGAAGGTGCGGGCGCCGAGGGCGAGACCGAGCACCTGGTGCCCCAGGCAGATCCCGAAGATGGGGACCTGCCCGATCAGGGCTCTCACCGTCTCGGTCACCTGGCGAAGCGGCTCGGGGTCGCCCGGGCCGTTGGAGAGGAACACTCCGTCGGGGGCCGAGGCCATGATGTCTGCTGCGCTCGTGGTAGCAGGGACCACCTCCACCTCGAAGCCGCGCCGGGTCAGGTTGGCCATGATGTCGGTCTTCATCCCCAGATCCAGGGCGGTCATCCTCCCCCGCCTGGACGTCTCCGGCTCCAGCCGGTAGGGGACGGGGGTGGTCACCGCCGAGACCAGGTCCTGGCCCTCCATGGGCGGAGCCGA